>NZ_JAXOFX010000006.1:0-219829 GCF_034427655.1 Robertmurraya mangrovi | reverse complement strand
CTTTATTTTATCAGAAGTGGTCCTTATTTTTATTCCAAAAATAATTAGAGCCGGTGAAATTTTACTCGTCGTAAAATTTCACCGGCTTTTTCATCTTTGAGGTGGGTTTTGTCCCAGGCTCTTCTAACAGTTATTTTCTTTAGTAGCGATGTCTTTCACAACATCTTCTAAAGTAACGTTTTTTAGAACCTTCTCCATTGCTAATTGTGCAGCTGTGAATAAAGGCTCAATTGTATTCTGGATGTTCCTTCCTACAAGACAATCAGGATGTGAACTTTCGTGTATGCTAAACAGCTCTTTTTCATGGACAACATTTACTGCCTTATATACGTCGAACAGAGTGATACTAGATAATTCCTTTGCGAGTTTAGCACCTGCAATTCCTGGATTTACTTCTATCAAACCAGCTTTTTTTAACATCCCCATTAGTTTTCTTATAACAGCTGGATTCGTATTAACACTCTTGGCTATAAATTCAGAAGAAGTAACTCCTTCCTTATTTAATTCAATTAGAGCCAATATATGAATTCCTACTGCAAATCGACTGCTGATGGACATGTTCAGTCACCGCCTCTATCTACTATTACTATTTTTCTTTATCATGTAATTGTTTTGATTACAAGTTTTATTATACCAAAATATGAACAAAATCATATATAATATTTCACCTGTTGACAAAACAGTTACATGTAACTAAACTAAATACATGTAGTCAATGTTGTTACAGATAAATCATAAACGGAGGGAATACTAATGAAAATTTTAGTTACTGGGGCAACGGGAAAATTAGGTTCAAAGGTTGTTGAATCGTTATTGAAATCAGTACCTGCAAGTAATGTGGTGGTAAGTGTCCGAAATCCAGAGAAAGCAGAAGGACTTCGTAATCGTGGAGTGGAAGTTCGTCAAGGTGATTTTGACCGACCAGAAACATTAGATCATGCTTTTAAAGGCATTGACCGATTATTAATTATTTCTGCTGATGGTGACAATGAAACAAGAATTCAACAACATGCTAATGCTGTTCAAGCAGCTGAACGTGCAGGGGTAAAATTTATTGCTTACACAAGCATAGCCAATGCTACTGAAAGCAAAAATTTAATGGCTCCACCTCATGTTGCGACTGAAGCAGCTATCATTAAAACGGGTATCCCGTATTCTTTCCTACGTAACAATTGGTATTTGGAAAACGAAATTGGAGGCATTCAAGGTGCTCTTGCAGGAGCTCCATGGGTAACATCTGCTGGGGAAGGTAAAGTAGGTTGGGCACTACAACAAGATTACGCTGATGCTGCTGCAGCCGTCCTAGTTGGAAACGGACATGAAAATACAGTGTATGAACTTTCAGGTCCACTTTTAACTCAAGATGAATTGGCATCTGCTCTTGGGAATGTACTGGGTAAAGATATACCTGTACAACAAGTTAGTGACGAACAATATGCAGAAATCATGAGAGGCTTAGGTTTACCTGATTTTGTGATCCCGATTGTTGTAGGGATTCAAGAAAGCATTCGGAATGGTTCACTAGAAGTAAATAGCAATGATTTCGAGAAAATTCTTGGTCGTCCAATTACTCCGATTAATGAAGCATTGAACCAACTCGTTAAACAAATTTCATAAACAACATAAAAGAATAATGAAGATTTGGAATACTCCTTTGATAAACAAAAAAGCTACCGTACTTGGTAGCTTTTTTGTCTAGTCTTTAGCAAGCTTATCCCTATTTAGTGCAACAGGAGGTTTCTCCATCCACTCATTTTTTATCATAAAGGTTTTTATATTTTCTTCATATTGATACACATCAGCCATTATCTTTGCATATGTAGTTTTTAAATCTTTTCGGATACTTACTGCTGCACTATATCCATAACTGGCGATACCATCACGATTAAGTTGGTCTAATAGATAAGATATTAATTTATCCGAAAAAGGAGATGTTTTACCATCCAAAACATTTGTATCCCAAGTCATTGAAATAGGCAAATCATTTTGAATTAAAATATCACCTAATTTTTCTATAATATTTAAAGATAATTCTTTTCCATGTTGCAATAAACTCATTAATTCCTGATTAGATGTAGATTGGATAAATCCTATTAATAAGTTTTTACCAATATAGTTCATAAAAACATTTTTGTGTAGCTCATTTGCTTCTCTTGCCGTTAATTCTCTATTATCATTAAAGAAGTTACCCAAAAATCCTTTATCTGCAACGGGGCTTGTTTCATGAGTGGAGGTAATGGAAGGAGGTCTTACAAAGACTCCCTTTTCCAATAGAACAGTTGTTGTACGTACATATAAACTTGAAACGTTTTTTAATTGCTCGTGGAAGAAATTGCGGATATCCTCCCTTACTGAATCGGATAGTGCCATACTTGTTAAGGCCATTCCAATTTTAGACATATTATTTAAATAAAATAGTATAAAAACATCCGTATACATCTTAGGGGCATTTGGATTTAGATCATCTCTAATGTTAAAGCCTTTGGGGATTGGATAGTTTTCACTTCGTAGAACAGATTCAAAAAATTGTACAGCAGATTTAGAAATAGAACCCGCCTCACTACAAAGAGATTTAACTTCTTCTAGTTCTGATGTTAAGGTAAGATACTCCAAAATAACATTTGACATACTATTATTCATTAACTGTTCCCAACAGTGTGCTAACTCACCCGCAGTTAACTTTGCAGCCTTTGTATTATCCATATAATCAAATCCTTTTTAAGATTAATTTTATATTCTATTACAAGTATCTGGTTTTTTTTTATCAATTATGTAATATTGCATGGAAAATTAATAATTTTTTGGTTTGAGAAGGGAGATATCATAACTAAAAAGGGCTTTTCAAATATTCAGCAAATGGAACTTCGCTACCTGCTAATTGAATTCACCCTCCTCTAGAGACCTATAAAGTAAAATCTTTTCGTAATAGAAACCTTGTTAAGAACATGCACTAGAAAAAATATAAATCATATATAGATGATATCCCGTTTGAATCCTTGAGGAGGATAATATGAAACCTATGTTACCTAGTGAAAAATATTTCGGTAATTTAGAACTAGTTTATACATTTTATGGGGCTATGCCTACAGGTGTTACTGTTTCAGAAACTCGTCGTATTTTTATTTGCTTTCCGAAATGGGGAGACGATGTTAAATTTACGGTTGCGGAAATTGTTGGGGATAAATTGCAGCCTTATCCTAATTTACAAACTAATTTGGTTTCCCCTGAGAATATCCTGATGACTTTCATTAGTGTGCAAAGTGTAGTGGCTGATGGAAGGGGAACGCTTTGGATATTGGATACAGCGGCACCTAATTTTTCTGAACCTATTAAAGGGGGGGCAAAGTTAGTTGCTGTAGATTTAGCAACTAATACAATAAGAAAAGTATATACCTTTACAGAAGATGTTGTCCTACCTACAACTTATCTGAATGATGTCCGTTTTGATTTTCGTGTTGGAACGGCAGGTTATGCCTATATAACGGACTCTTCTTCAAGAGGACCAGGAGCTATTATCGTTGTAGATTTATCGAATGGAGACGCGTTTAGACGGTTAAATGGTGCAAATTCAACTTCACCCGATCCCTATTTTTTACCGAAAGTAGAAGGTCAAATTTTAATGAATCGAAACAAAGATGGTTCAACTTCTCCATTTAGATTGGCGTCTGACGGTATTGCGATTTCTCCTGATGGAAAGGTATTATTTTTTTGTCCACTAACAAGTCGTCATCTGTTCTCAATCTCAACAGTAGCCCTGAGAGACCAAACGATACCGGATATGGATTTACCTTATCATGTGGAGTATTGGGGAGAAAAAGGTGCATCTGATGGTATGATCAGCGATGCAAAGGGAACGGTTTATGCTGGGGATTATGAAAACAACAGTATCCGTAAAATATTGCCAAATGGCATAATGGAAACTATCGCTCATGATCCGAGAATTTTATGGCCGGATACTTTTTCAATTGGTCCGGATCAATATTTGTATGTCATAGTGAACCAATTACATCGGCAGCCTAGATTTCATTATGGAAAAGACCTACGACAGAAACCTTATAGCTTACTTCGTATAAAAATTAATGAATTTCCTGCTCCGACCTTTTCATAATATAGATTAAATCAAACACTAGAAAGCAAGAAGTATTAATTTTATTTACTTCTGCGAAATAAACTAAAAATGGTTTGCTAGGAACAGTTTTCTGGTGATTGTTAAACTGTTCCTTGGAAGTTTTATAATGTCGGTAAGTTCAATGCTGTATTGATATTATTTAAATCCAAACTGATTTGTTCGTTTGTATTCCAAGCATGGTACCATCCTTTTTCTGCCATATATGTGGATATTTGTTCATGCATATCAAGAGCATCCACTAAATGGCGAGTGAGCATTTCTTTAATTTCCGGTGTTCCTGCCTCCGTAACTGCCATGGCATAATTTCTAACTCCACTTTTAGCCGAAATGAGTAGATCCATTGTAACCACTTGATCCGATAATGCGTCCATGCCAGTTATAGTTTCAATGATTGGATTCATGTTCATTCACCTCCTAATTTACTGCTTAGCATTGGAAAGGATAGAAGTGTATTCTTGTAATTGTCTCGTAGATACATCAATATCTTGCTGCATAATATCTTTTAATTGCTGATCTGTAACTAACGCTTTCATCGTTTTGGATTTAGTTAAACAAGTGGTCTTAAATGCCGCCATCTCATGGACCTCAAGAACTTCATGTAAGGCGTAGTTCATTTTTTATACCTCCTTCCTTAAGGTTTCAACACAACTTTTATACATTCATCCATTTTTGTGTCAAAAATCTCATAGCCATGCTTTGCTTCACTAAGTGGAAGTACATGACTCACAACATCTCCTGGATCAATTTTACCTGTCGAAACTAATTCAAACATATATGGCATATAGTGAATTACAGGAGCTTGCCCAGAGCGGATATTAATATTTCTCTGCATAATATCTCCAAATGGGAAACCATTATATCTGCCCCCGTAAACGCCAGTAACTTGAATTGTCCCGCCTTTACGCACTGCTTGTGAAGCCATGATAAACGCACTTAATGCTCCGCCTTGAAGCTTCATTCCGCTCGCAAGGAACTCCATATCAGTCATTTTACCGTCCATACCAACAGCGTCAATGACAACATCCGCACCGCCTTTGGTGATTTCCTTAAGATAATTTCCTACATTCTCATGGTCCTCAAAGTTAACAATTTCTACTTTGTTGGTACGCTTGGCGTGCTGCAGGCGATAATTGACATAATCAACGGCAATGACTCGCTTTGCCCCTTTTAACCAACAGAATTTTTGAGCAAAAAGACCAACTGGACCACAGCCAAAAACAATAACTGTATCTCCATCCTTCACGCCTGCATTGTCAACACTCCAAAAACCTGTAGTCATAGCGTCAGAGATAACGGATAATTTTTCATCTGGTTCTTCACAGGTCTCTGGAATTTTGAAATGAGTAAAGTTGGCAAACGGCACTCTTAAATATTCAGCTTGCCCGCCTGGATAGCCACCCGTATTACCAGAATATCCGAAATAGGCACCCATATCACCATTATCATTTGAATTATCACATTGGCTTTCCAAATGGTTTTTACAATAAGTGCATTCACCGCATGCTATATTAAAAGGGATAATGACTCGATCTCCCTTTTTTACCTTAGTCACATCTGGACCAACTTCTTCGACAATTCCCATAGGTTCATGGCCGATAATATAGTCTTCCTGCATATTTGGAATCATTCCATGAATTAAATGTAAATCAGACCCACATATAGCTGTACTCGTTACTTTAATAATCATGTCATCTGGTTTTTCAATCTTTGGATCTGGAACTTCTTTGACTACAACATTTTTAATACCTTGATACGTAACTGCCTTCATTGGTTACAGCCTCCAGTGTTAGTGATCATCCGGTGTCCGGTCAAACATACCTTTTCTATTGGTCTCAACAGGAAATAGGTTCATTTTGGCAATCATCATTGTGTTGTTAGCAGAGAGTTGGTCTAGTTTATACTGTTCACTTAGTTCGTATGGATGGAACCATTTTTTATTAATCATTAGTTCTGTTATTTCTTGGTGCATGGCAATACCTTGCATTAATTGGTTTCGTAAGATGGTTCTAACGTCAGGTGATGCAGACTCCGTTAGTGCGACAGCAATATTTCGTACACCTTCTTTGGCACGAAGAAGTAAATCCATCGCAAATGTGGTATCTGCTAGCTCGGGTACGTGAAGCGAGTTTATAGGGTCTAAATAGTCATGATTCAATGAATTTGCCTCCTTATCAATTTACTATTGGTGTTGGCCGGTTTTGAGGAACAGGAGCTTCAAAAGGTGCACGTTGATAAACTGCCTGTAATTCTCCAAGCGCTTGCATGGATTGTTCAACATCTTTTTGCATTAATGCTCTCAAATCCTGATCAAATACGAGTCCTTGCATTAGTTTTGATTTCGCTAAGCAAAGGGTTTTGAAATTAATAATTTCGTGTAAATCCAATGATTCATGATCGGCTAATTTTTGATTATCCATTTCTAATGTACCTCCTTATTCCTTAATACAATCAATTGTATTGTTCCAAAATAGGAGAGAAACATTCTTTAATGTTTTTTAAAATTCGTTAATTAGCTATAAAGGTTGGAATATTCATAATTGGGGAATTCATTTATTGTGATAGCTGAGGATGATTGCTGTGGCGGTTTTTTTCTAATAGCTACAAAAATGTTCAACCAGAAATATCTGGTTGAACTTATGATACGAAAGGAATAAGAAACGCCTCAACCTTTGTACTCTTATTTTGATTAAGAACCTTCATCTAAGAAAAATCATAATTATTATTAAAGAAACGTCTTATAACAGACATTGAAATTCTGACCAATAAATAAGGAAAAAGAAAGCGAATAAAAAGTGGTTTTCCAATTCCAACCCTTTTTATATTTAACAAGCTGTGTATTAACTTGTTTCGGGTATCGGGTGGGATGTTATTACGTAGTAGAGAATAACTGCGTAGTAAAGAAAGGGTGATTAATTAGTGATTAATAAATAATAAAGGCGATGAAGTCATCGCCGTATTTAAACATCTTTATTTGAACGTTCCTTATGATAAATATAATCAACCCGTTCTTTAGTTTTCATAAGTAGTGAAGCTAAAATTGCAGTGTAAATAGATGTTATAAGGATTGCAATTATTCCTAAACCAGCCAGATTATTATTACGATACATTAATATCACCGCCTTTTCTATTAATGCTGCAACAATATCTTTCTCTTGAAACTTATTTTTATTCAATTGCAGTTAGATAATAATTTAATCAGCTTTTTGAAACATTCAGCGTTATTCCCTCAATTCATTACTCTTCTTTAAGACTATTTCCAAGAATTTTGATTATATTATTACGGTCAGCCTATGTACTAATTCGATAGTTTTTAGTTCGAAATATCCTTCACACATGAAAGAGTTCCAAATTGCAATAACTCATTCGGACCACTTTCAAACAAAGCGCTATTAATCTATCTGAAATCAAAAATACCTGTATTAGAGATTACTCCATAATACAGGCTTTTCGACGTTTTTGAACTTTTGCAAGTAGGAATATGCCCAGATTGACTTTTGATTATCCTTTAACTGACCTAAACCTAAAAAATATAAACTTGCTAAATGATAGAGTAATTAAAACCATAACGAGGGTTTGTATAGAATGGAGGTCTCCATCCTATTTCAGACATTGGCCAGGAATGATTGATATAATCCATCCTTACTTTTTCATCGGAATAGTTTACCAGCAATAATTTTACTTCCGGATTAAATTCGAATCGCAAAATAGCAGCCTCCTTGATATTTTATCTTACGTTTTACCTTATTCAAAGCCCATCATTGAGGAGCAAGTCTTTGTTTCCAAGATAGTCTGGAACAGGTACCCTTTAATATAATTTGTGGATTGGAAACAGGCACTTCACTTTTCTGCCCATCATACTGTAAACAGAACGTTTACTATCAGGAGGTTTGCCATGAGTCAAGATAAGATAGATCGCCAAATGCCACGGATGGATCAAATGCAAGATATGGTTTCTGTGAATCAAATGGATTCCATGGACCCAATGCACCAACCGCAAATGAATTATATGCAACAAGCGAATCAGATTCCTTATTACCAGATGCCTCAAATGCCTCAATATCACATGTCACAAATGGGTCAGTATCCAGGGGACAACGTAATGGGCCAATATCAAAAAAATCATGTAATGGGTACGAAGAATCAAATGAAGCTGCAGCAAATCCAACAGCTGCAACAAGCATTTGATGCAAACAAAGTGGAACACCCATACCCGATGTACCCTAACTATGGGAAAATAACTAGGTATGAGGAAATTCCGTTGAATTTGCCGGAACAGCGCCAGCTCTTTCATCCAGGTGTAGAAGGTTTAATGGTGCCCCGGCCGATCATAGAAAACCCAAATTACAAGGGCAGCGGAAAATTAAAAGGAAAGGTCGCGCTTATTACAGGTGGTGACAGCGGAATTGGGGCGGCAGTCGCAATTGCATTTGCCAAAGAAGGCGCGGACGTAGCCATCGCTTATTTAAATGAACATGAGGATGCAAACCGAACTAGAACGAGGATCGAACAACTCGGTCAGCGTTGTTTGTTAATGCCGGGTGACTTGCGGGATAAACAGCAGTGTGTTGCAATTGTAGAGCAAACCATAAGGACATTTGGCCGTCTGGATGTCCTCTGCAACCATGTAGGGATCCAGTTCCAGCAAAAGAGCCTAACGGACATTACGGACCAGCAATTCGATGATACATTTAAGGTGAATATCTATTCCCACTTCTATACAACCAGAGCAGCACTTCCATACATGAAACCGGGAAGTTCAATCATCCAAACTTCTTCTGTAGTGACTTATGTTGGAGAAAAACAAATGATTGATTACACTGCAACAAAGGGAGCTAACGTGGGATTCACGCGCGCATTGGCAAAAAATGTGGTAAATAGAGGGATCCGGGTTAATGCTGTAGCACCTGGGCGGATTTGGACACCTCTTATCGCAGCTAGCTTCTCATCAGACCAGGTTGCTGTATATGGTGCCTCTAACCCGATGCAACGGGTAGCCCATCCATTTGAACTTGCCCCAACATATGTGTATTTAGCTTCTGATGATTCTCGTTTCGTTACAGGCCAAGTGCTTCATGTAGACGGTGGGGAATCTACTCATTCATAATCAGCAGTTTAAATGGAATAAACTGAAAGAGAGGCGGCACTTAAAAGGTTGATGCAACCCTTTTGGAGCAGCCTCTTCTAGAGTGTGTTTGATCTCTTTGAAGATACTCTAGATAGTGTGGCGACAAAAAGATCGTTGAATGCCTATTTTTATATCAGTGATTATGAAAAGGAAGATGTTATTTTTATGGGTATGGTGGATGCAAAGGAATTGGGCGGAGCGAGTCAACAAGGGGACGGTGGTTGTGGTTTAATTACGATGTGATCCCTAAAAGATAGAGTGAAATCTAACTTTTCGGATGCCGAACAGAAGCGTCCCTTTGTTTTTTTAGCAATAATTTAATGAATGTTAGAGTGAAGAAAAATACTAAATGGTTTTAGTAGTCGTCAATATCGTATTATAAATTGTGTAACGTTTGAATAATTTTCCAAATCATCGGTTCATATTTTTTCATTAATTGATTAAAGCTCTCCATAACAATCCCTTTCAGGAAAGCGCGCTTACCAAATGTATTCCAGGGTAGGCTAAATATAACCAGATAAAAAAATTCTGTCGAAATGCCTAATCTTGTAAAAACGTAGAAAATACAGCAAAAAGTTAGAGATTTGAAGCCAAAAATAATCAAATAAGGGGAAAAGTAGGCTGATAGGGTACATTTTTGCTTGTTTGTTTTGGAATAATAATGAAGAAAATATAAATTGGAGATCATTTAATGAAGTCAAGAAACGAGCAATCTAGTTATAAAAGAAGGAACTTGAAAGAAGCTTTAGAAAATAATGCCGATATTCAGAGTGTGTCTTATCAAATAGATGGATTTCGTTCTGATTATGACAATTCTGCAGATATTACATATGAACATTAAAACAGGTGGGCGGTTCCTATTGTCTAAAAGAAACGATAAGCCCCGTCCATTTGTTTATACTATTTCCACGAACTCATTCCATTAAATTTATTTTCGCATTGCATTTTCCTAAAATAGAGGAGAGTTCTAATGTTGCAAAGAAAGACGAGGTCTGTCTCACAGGTGTAATTGTTGGTTCATCCGTAGGAACTATGGGACTTGTTATTTTTTCTATATACCGAAAAAATAATAGAGTTTGTTCAACTCTTGTCAGAAATGTGGAAAGGCATTTTGTCTTATTCATTCGTAAACAAGTTTAAACATGACAGGGATTAGAACCACGATTACAAAAGGCGTTCAACAATAATGTTGAAGGCTTCTATGTGCATGCCCCAAAACAGAAGGGAAATGTAAAAGAGCAGTTACGATATATGGCCGTTATATTCGTTGACCTGCGATTGGACTCAATCGTATCGAGGTATATCATATGTGTAACATTTAAATATAAGGATAAAACAGATGGGAAGGAAAAGAATGAGACAGAAACAGTGGAGGAATTTCTTGTGCTAACGGGCTGGTTAGGGCAAATATTCCGAAGCAGGTAAAGTATGGGGTAAGAGTGAAGTAATTCTTAATAAGTGTAGAAAGAAGCTATAAAATCCTTTATAATAAAAACAAATGGATGGTGAACGGAATGGATAAACAAATTTTAGAAGTCTTATTGGAACTACAAAAGGATATGAAAGAGGTAAAAACCGATATTAAAGAGGTAAAAACCGAAATACAAGAAATTAAAGGAACCGTAAACAGAATCGAGGCTTCACAAACTGAAGACGTGGTTGGAATGTTGAAAGTGACTAATAAGAAAACGGAATTTGAAGTCGAATATCTAAATAACAGGTTAACAGAAATGGACAAGCGACTGTTTAACCTTGAAAAGCGAATAGAAAATTAAATTTTAATTTTATTATTACGCAATTCGAAACAATAGTCTAATATACAATTAATTTGGAGAAGATGATTATGTGTAATCTAATGTACTCCAAACAAGCTGCGAAGTACCTCCTAAAACAAGATAAACCAACAAAAATCTGTCCAAACTCACAAATGAATAAATGCAATTAAGGGACCCAGATATTGTATAGATATAGGGTCTCTTTTATGTTTAAATTTGTTAAATTGATAGCAAGTTTATGTTTAACATAAAAAATAAACTACAGATTCTAGTTGTTACAACATTACAATAACATCAACAGGTCTGTCCTATGTTTTAATGTTTTATAAAATATTCCATTACTTTTATCCTGTATGGATGTTAAAATAATTTGTTAGCTTTTTTTAATGTAGAAACTAATTTAGATATTTTAACATATAAACAAGTGGGTGAGGACTGCGTGAAGAATAAGAAGGTTTGGATCACTAGTTCAGGTGTGATCTTAGTATGTGCCCTTCTTTCTTTATTTCTTCTAGACTTTAGTCAGCTAAATAGAGAACGTGTGAGTGGGGCATCATTTGTTAATGGAAATCAAGATACTCCTTCTGTTGTTACTACAGTGGAGGAAGAAGAACTACAAGAATCATCTAACATTGATGCAAAACCAGTGGCGGAAATAGTTAAAGAAAAAGTCAGAGAAGTTATTGAAGGTACTTTTGCTTTTTTTAGTAATGGGAAAAAAATCGTTGCAATCGGTGATTCACTGACTCAGGGTGTTGGAGATGAAACAGACAGTGGCGGTTATGTAGGAATTCTAAACCACACATTTGAAGATAATAATCTAGATATTTCCATACAAAATTTCGGTAAAAGAGGAAATCGAACGGATCAATTATTAAAAAGGTTGGAGACAGAAGAGGTTGCATCAGCTGTTAAGGATGCGGATATCATGCTAATCACGATTGGTGCAAATGATATTATGAAAGTGATTAGAAGTAATTATACAAACCTTAAAATAGAGCCTTTTCAAGAAGAAAAAAAAAAATACGTTGTAAGGTTAACGGCTATTTTTAATAAAATTAATGAATTAAATCCAGATATCCAAGTCTATTTGATTGGTTTTTATAATCCATTTGAGCGTTATTTTGGTGATATTGAACAGTTAGATATGATTCTTAATGATTGGAATGAAGCAGGGGAATTGGTCACTGAAGAGTATGAGAATATAAACTATATTCCTACAAAGGACTTATTCTCTCATTCTAGCATCAACCTATTAGCAGATGACAATTTTCACCCAAACACGATTGGGTATAAATTAATGGCACAGCGCGTCTTAGAGTATTTGAATAAGTATGAAGAAACGGAGTTGCCAATCGAGGTTACAAAAATAGAAGGTGAAGTAAATGGAAGTACAGATTAAATCAAAGCCATCATGGAAGCAATTATTTTTAGGCGTAGTTGGAGTGAATGTATGCTTCGTTTTCTTTTTCTTCCTTTTTTTACTGTGGCCCGCATCAGATACCGAAATGCCTAGAAAAGAGTTTATTGAAGAGGAAGCTGGGGCCGAATTCATCATTTATTCGAGTAAGCAAAATTTGAATGAGCTAGTGAATGAATATGTAGATAAGATCATGAAGGATAAAAATGATAAATATACAGTCAAATTTGATGAAAATGTTCAATTGCTGGGGTCAGTCAAAGGTCAGTCAAAGCCTTTCAGACCGAAATACCCATATTAATCACAATGGAACCCGCTGTACAAGAAAACGGAGATATCATTTTGTATGTGTCGAATATGTCACTTGGTTTATTGAAATTGCCTGAAAAAAAGATACTTGAATACATGAAGAAAGAATTAAAAACACCTGAATTTGTTGCAATTGACTCTAAAAATCAACTTATTTATATAGGTGTAACGCAAATGGAAGTCAAAAGTAATTTTAAAGTAAAGGTACAGAGTTTTGATTTAAAGAATGATCATATTTCGTTCAGAATTAAGGTACCCAATAAGACATTAGGTTTATGAAGACGGACACGGGGACAGGTCCACTGTCCCAGCTTTGGCTGGGACGTGGTACCTGTCCTTTTGTCCCGTAATTAGTTATGATAGACATAAAAAGAATGTGTGGTGGTGTTTGTATGGGAAAAGTTGCTTGGTCACTATCAGTCTTAGGAGCATTGTTGATATTGAGTAGTGCCCTATATCCATTCGGTGTTATTACAAAGAACTTATTTTTAATTCTTATATTCAGTGGAGCAGGGATTATGTTTGTAGGATCGATGATAAGAAGTTTAGTGATATGGAGAAAAAAGTAGAAGCCGATTAACTTAAGCAGGGGACACGGGGAAAAATCCTACTGTCCCAGCTTTGGCTAGGACGCGGTACCTGTCCCTTAGTCCAAAAAAATGGAGAAGAAACGCTTACGACTTCTTCTTTTCATTTCGTGAGTCTATTATATTTTGAATAATTTTAATGTGTAGTTCCGCCCATGCTTTTTCACGGAAATGTAGAACGATACTTAAGGAAAGCGTTACCAGATAAAAAAAACTAAAGAGAAGCCATAGTGAACTTCCCTCTTGAAAAAGGAATTCCTGTAATTGTTTTGAGAACAAAAAGAAGAACCAAGGTACGGAGGTAACCAATAAGGGAATGATGCCTGATCCATTTTTTTCTTTTACCATTCGATAATAAATTAGTTTTAAATTAAATGTATCAATAGACTGATAAAACGAAACAATTTCTTGCACCTCTACCAGTTCCTTTATATCCTTCACTGTTTCATTTCTTTTTGCAACATTTCTTAGCTCCACATAAAATCTGTGAGCATCACCTCGAAATGACAAACGATCACCTATCCCCATATTAAAGATTTCCTTTCTTTTAAAGGCACTTACTGGATTATTATGGCCATCTCCTAACGAAAATATGTTAAAAATGAGACAATTTGTAAGAAGGAAAAGAAAACATTTGTTAAAGGGGACACTTATCAAGGGGACAAGGGGGACAGGTCCACAATTGCTGGGGTAAGTCAAAGCCTTTCAAACCGAAATCCCCATATTAATCACAATGGAACCCGCTGTACAAGAAAACGGAGATATCATTTTGTATGTGTCGAATATGTCACTTGGTTTATTGAAATTGCCTGAAAAAAGATACTTGAAGACATGAAGAAAGAATTAAAAACACCTGAATTTGTTGCAATTGACTCTAAAAATCAATTTATTTATATTGGTGTAACGCAAATGGAAGTCAAAAGTAATTTTAAAGTAAAGGTACAGAGCTTTGATTTAAAGAATGATCATATTCCGTTCAAAATTAAGGTGCCCACAAAACGCTAGGTTTATAGATTACTGAATTTTATCACAGGGACGTGATCTGTTATTTTTCTGATATGATTTTAGTATGAATGTTTGTTATCTTGTGAAGTATTTCACTTAAACTAAGGGAGCAGGTTAGTAAAAAAGCACGCATAAATATCAGAATATTATGATATTATTTCGAGGTAGAAGGATGTCATATAAATAAAGTAATGAGATTGGAGCGATGATTTTGTTAGGAATAGTAGTACAAATAATTATTTCATGGATACTTATTTATGTATTTACTAAGAAAAATTTATTTGTTTTAGGCTTTACCCCTGTAAGAAAAAGGTTATTTCAATTTATTATTGGATTTATTTTTACTGGTGTACTATGTGCTTTCATACAAATTATTGATTCAACACTAACAAATGCGCAATGGGAATTAAATCCTAACGCAACCTTTGTTGGAATTGTAAATTTTCTTTGGTGGAACATCAAATCTGTTGTCTTTGAAGAATTAATTTTTAGGGGTGCACTACTTTATATTGCAATTCAAAAATTGGGAGCAAGAATAGGAATTTTTCTTTCAGCGATTAGTTTTGGTATTTATCATTGGTTTTCCTATGGTGTTTTAGGAGACGTAGTATCAATGACTGTTGTTTTTATTATGACAGCAATAACAGGCTTAGTATGGGCACTCGCCTTTTTAAAAACAAAATCAATTGCATTGCCCATTGGATTACATTTAGGGTGGAACTTTACTTATAATTCAATTTTTTCAAAAGGTCCATTGGGAGAACAAATATTGGTTAAAGGAAATGAAAATATACAATTAATGGATGAACTTAACTTTTTGATAAATTTTCTATTACCCAATTTAGCAGTGCCGTTGCTAACTTATATATTTATCAAGTTCTTTCATTCAAAACTTTATTCGAAAGACCAATGGGTAGAAACAAAAGGTTAATCTCTTCAAATTTACTGTAAATGAAAAGAAATTTGAATCTATTATTATTGTTTCTTATTTAACTAAAGGGTGCAATAGTTGAAGATCCAGCCGCCAAAAAGGTGGCTGGATCTTATTCTACTAACGGGCAATTTAGTTGAACAAGGAATAGTGATAACATAAATGTAGTGATAACTTTCGAAGTAGGTGGGATGGAAGTGGAGTTTAAATATTATCTTAGTGGAATTGGATGGGCTACTTGTATTGTTGAAGTAAATGGACAAAAATTAGAATTTACAGCAAGTTATTTAACAGATTGTTTATATGATTTTCTAAGGTCACTAATGCTTTTAAACTCCTTTTGTGTACCGAAAGATGAGATAAGAAAAGAAACTGAGTGTGAATGGGAGGGTGAACCAGAGGGGATTATTTGGTCTTTCGAATTAAAGGAAAATAATATACTGAACATAAAAGCCGTGTATTATGAAGATGAATTTAGTAAAGACAAAACTAAAACACTAATAAAAACGGAATACCCATATGATGATTTTATTATGATTGTGTTAAAAGAAATAGATGCCTTAATAAAAAGACACGGAATAATTGGTTACAGAGAAGAGTGGTATGATTTTGATTTTCCTTTAACCACTTTTTTAAAACTAAAACATTATATAATTCATAAACAAAAATACCCTATACAAGAAGTACCAGGAGAATTTGATACAGAGACAAGAAGTAACTTGAAATATGATTTGGAATTATTGTTGCAAGAAATCAATAATCCTTCTTAAGCTAACGGGTGCAAATCTTAAATAAGACGGGTACTGATCTAAGGAGGATTGGTACCTCTTTTTGTTGAAGTATAGGGTGTTTAGTTGAATAAGAAATCACAAAAGTAATGAGCATTTTACTTTAAAATAAGATTAAATGGGGGTTTATATGCGAAAAATTTATCTAGATAGAACAGCATTCTCTGGAGCCATAGGTGTTAATTTAGAAGATACTGAGATTATATCAGCAGGAACAACCATTTATTCAATGGGTGTTCATGATAGAAATGAGGAGTATCAAAGATACGCTAACGATTATGATATTCAATTTATCTTTGACGATGATATTCCGCATTTAGAGTTTTTTACGGTTCCACATGTAGATATTATGGCAAAAGATAGTAAAGGTGGATTTATCGGAACTGTTTATCAACAGTGTGATTCGGAAAGTGACGCACCAATTTGTTATATCAATAGGGATTTAGAGTGCTTTATAATTTCTGAAAACGTAGAAGATTTTCTGAGTAATATAGGAACATGGCAAGACAACATGAAACCCTATGATAAAATTACCGTTTATCGTTCGAAAGCAGAAGCAGAAGCTGAACTAGAATTTATCGATTTGTCTGATATTCTTCCATTATTATAAATTCTTTTTGAACTAACGGAAGCGAGAACAAGTAGCATTCGCTTTTTTCGTTATAGATTTAGTTTAATTCAGCTGAGTTAACATGTTGGAGGAGGGTGAAATATTGAAGATGTTTTTGGTTATTCCAATTATTCTTTTGGGTGCGATTTTGTTTGGACTTAGAATTGATAACTTCGGCAATTTAGGTAATATTATTCTAAATATATTAGGTGTTGGCTTTATGTTGTTGGGCGTTTTTATTGGGAAAAAGAAGAAACAGAAACTCTTTAGCTAAAGGGTGCGTTAGTTGAAGGAGCTCCTGGGTTTTAAGTGGATCTCTTAATGCACAGTGCAACAATACTGTGCAGTGATTTGTTTAGATGTCTTATTATAGACTATCGATTAGTTTAGTTTAAAAAAGGTGACTGATAAGCTATGAGTAAAAAGATCTTATGGGTGGATTTTATATCATTTTAGATTAGCAGCTCTTATTTTCTATTCGACTAAGAAGCAGTTATGTTTAATAACCATTCTAAATAAAATACAGATCAGTTTAATGTTGACATGAAACCAAAAGGTGTTATATTATCAAAAAAAGTGAAACCAAATGGTTTTATTTTATGTTTTGTAAAAAGGAGAAATTTAAATGGAAACATTACAAGATATTAAGCAAACAATCATATTTGAGGCACCTATACAAAAAGTATGGGGTAAGGTTTCAACCTCTGAAGGTATTGCATTATGGTTTATGCCCAATGATTTTGAAGCTAAAGTTGGACATGAATTCCATGTACAATCACCATTTGGTCCATCTCCATGCAAAGTATTAGAAGTGGATGAACCAAACAAAATTTCGTTTTCATGGGACACAGATGGATGGGTTGTTTCTTTTCTACTAAAAGACTTGGGTGAAAAAACGGAGTTTACACTTATACATAGTGGTTGGAAATCTCCAGATACTGTTCTTCCTAAAGCGAACGAGAAAAGTTCTGTTATCCGGGAGAGAATGGATCATGGTTGGGTTGCTATTGTGAATGAACGACTTCGAAAGGTTGTTGAAGGATAAGTGACAGCAGTAAAGCATGATGTATTTCAAGCGATTGCTGATCCAACAAGAAGAGAGGTTCTTCGGTTGCTTGCTAACAAAGAATTAGCTATCTCAGAAATAACCTCTCATTTTCCAATTAGTCGTACAGCCATAGCAAAACATCTTCAGATCCTTTCAGAAGCAAATCTAGTTAGTGGGAAGAAGGTAGGCAGAGAAAAAATCTATCAATTACAACCAGAACCGCTATCAGAAGTTAAACAGTGGCTTTCCTATTACGAACAATTTTGGAATAACAAATTGTCAATTCTTAAACACATAGTTGAAAATGAAGATGAAAATGATGGATTAAAAGTTATAAAAATAGACCATGAATAAAATTAATGTTACCAATTCATAAGCCGACAAACGTGTTGTCGGTTTTTTACTATATTCAATTACGGGAATATCAATTAGACACTAATCATCGTTGTCACTGGAGAGTTTTTTGATTGGTACGAAAATATGATAGGAAGATTCAAGGTTATGAATATTCTCGAATACTTGAATAAGTTCAATATCGGATTTCTCTGTTTCTTGTTTCGAAATCTTTAGAAATCTTGCAAAGTCAGTAGTAAAGACATCTCCTATATCTAGTAGGTCACCAAAATACATAAACTTAGCACAAAAAAATTGTGGAACATCTACTGTAAAATAATTTGGTAAGTTGATTTTTAGATTTTGTGGAATCCCGATTAGAGCCTTGAACTTTGTTGAGTTTGGTTGGCAATTGGAATAGATGATATAACAAGAACTACTGATTGTTTCATCAATGCTGTTTACAAACATACTCGAAAAAGATCGAATCGTTTCTTTAAAATCACTTCTTGCTAAATCAACTTCAAATGCTACCCCACTTATTCTAGTTGTATGAAAGTTTGTTAGTGTAAAATCGGCAACAATGTCCCCATTGATGTTTTTGATAGGTCTTTTAATTACTGGCGGAATGTCTTCTAGGGCTATGGTCTTTCCTTCTTTTCGTAGAGTGCTTGGTGAAATACCATATTGGCTTTTAAAAGCACGGGTGAAAGACGATGGAGTACCAAAGTTTAGTAGATACGCAATTTCTGTTAATGATAAGTCTTCGTCGTTTTGTATGTATTGAACAGATGCATTTAATCTTCTTGATAAAGTGTATTGGTTTAATGAGCAGCCCATTATTGCAGAAAAAAGTCTATGAAAATAGTATTTAGACATATTGAAGGAATTTGAAACAGACTCCAATGATAATGGTTGCTGTAAATTGTTTTCAATATACAATAAGGATTTTTCAATTACTTCATAATGTTCCATCTCGCCACCTAATTCCAGAAAATTTATTCACTTCTTGATATCTTATTTTAAATATACATTATGTATAACCTGCTGGCCGTCCAAAAGAGGGCCTTTTTGATCGTTTAGGAAATGATAAAATATTTCGCATTCTGGATAACTCTTTAACATTGAGTGTCCCCGTCCAGCTCCAGCGCCTAGCCCCTCGAGGTCAAATAACCTTCAACCCTAAAAGTCGAAAATCAGACTTTTAGGGTTGAAGAACATTTGCTTGTCGGGGCTGACCGAGGCGCTTGCGCTTTTGTTCTTTGCAGAATACTCCTCTGATAAAGCAGAACAAATCACAGCAAGATTTGGAAAGTCTCTTTTTACCTACGATGTTATGGTTATATCAACAACATTATTTAATAACTTATAGCCATAAGGAAAGGGTACAAACAAAACCGATACATTGTGATGAAGTCTGATGAAAGATTCGTACTAAATTCATAAATATGAAAAATTAGAGGTGGAAAAATGAAAGCAATTGTGTACAAAAAGTACGGTTCCCCCGAAGTTCTTCAACTGAAAGAGATAGAAAAACCTAATCCTAAAGAAAAAGAAATACTTGTAAAAGTAAAAGCGACTACTGTAACAGTAGCAGATATTCGCGCACGGAGTTTTACCGTTCCTCTCCCTGTATGGCTACCTGCCCGAATGGCATTGGGGATTAGACGTCCCAAAAAAGCTATATTAGGGATGGAGTTAGCTGGTGAAGTAGAGTCTGTAGGAAAGAATGTTAAGCGATTTAAGGAAGGTGACCAAATTTTTGCAGCTTCCCTAGTGGGGTTTGGTGCTTATGCCGAGTATAAGTGCCTACCTGAAGATGGTCCAGTATCTATCAAACCCAACAATCTATCTTTTGGGGAAGCCGCAGCTATTCCGATAGGGGCACGTACAGCATTGTTTCATCTTAGAAAAGCTAACATTCAGAATGGTCAAAAGGTACTTGTTTATGGCGCATCCGGAAGTGTAGGGAGCTATGCAATACAAATTGCCAAGGAACTTGGAGCAATAGTTACAGGGGTATGCAGTACAAAGAATTTAGAATTGGTAAAGTCCTTAGGAGCGGATAAGGTAATTGATTACACTACCGAAGATTTTTCTAGTAAAGGTGAGACTTATGATGTGATCTTTGAAGCGGTAGACAAGAGTTCGTTTTCAGCTTGTATGAAATCGCTAAAGAAGGACGGAACCTATATAAATGTCTCTGTACAATTACCAGGTGTTAGAATGCTTTGGACTAAATTGACAAGCGGCAGGAAACTAATCTTAGGGAGAAATTCACCTGAAAACTCCGAGGCCCTAAACTTTCTCAAGGAGCTTGTAGAGCAGGGGAAGTTAAAAGTTGTGGTTGATAGGTACTATGAGTTTGAAGAGATCGTTTATGCACATAGGTATGTCGAGAAAGGACACAAGAAGGGAAATGTCGTCATAAATGTGGAACCAAACAACAACTCCTAATAAATGAAGTAAATGTATGCCCTCAGAAACGAGGGGACAGGTCCCACTGTGTCCCATCTTTGGCTGCGACGCGGTACCTGTCCCCTAGTCCCACCAATGCATAACATTGGTAGGTACTGGAAATATTAAATGTTGAGATTATACAGAGAGAGTAGGTATCCAATGCCACACCAGAAGTTTGAGTCAGCTACCATAAAACCTCGCTATTCCAAAGGGGCGATATCTTCATTTGGTTCTAATTCTGTATATCCTCGAATTCCTTGGGTTGCAGCCTGGTGGTCGTTTACTTTTCCAGGGTTTGGACACATGTTTTTAGGTAAGCATTTACATGGATTTATGTTGATTATTTGGGGGATTGTGGTAAACACTCAAGCTAATCTAAACTTAGGGATTGCTTTATCGATGCTCGGTAAATTCGAGGAGGCAAAGGATGTAATTAACGAGGACTGGATTTTGCTTTATATGGCAGTCTATATTTATAGCATTTGGGACAGCTATCGTTCTGCGGTTGAAATTAATAAAAGTCATATTTTGTCAGAAGTAGAAGATGCACCAATGACCCCTTCAGTAATTAACTTTTTGGATGTTGTCCTCTTAGAAAAGAAAAAGCCCATATTGGGAGCTGTTTGGTCATTTCTAACACCTGGTTTGGGTCAATTATATGGTGGTGCTACGGCTGTTGGCACATTTGTTTTGGCATGGTGGATATTTGTTACTTATAAGGCGGGAACGATTGGTGCTTGGTTCTATTCGTTTATTGGAGATTTTAGCACAGCTTCAGCAAATGTGGACTGGCAATGGTTTCTCTTTCTGCCGTCAATGTACGCTTTTGCAATCTATCAGGCATATTCATCAGTAGTAGCTAATAACGCATTATACGATATAGAACAAATACGTTTCCTTAGAGTGAGGGATGAAAGGTTGACACTACAAAGACAAAATAAAATGAATGATGGCACAGTACAAATCGTCGCCACATTCGAACATTCTCCCTTTGTGGAGATGTTTATTCACGATATTGAGACGATAGGAGTACCATCTGAGAATATTGTTGCATTGCCCCTTGAAAACCTAGAATCTCAAACTCAAATTATTGATTCTCTTCATAGGGTTGATGGCAGAAGTGTTCTTGACGGAGCCATGGTAAGCGCAACAATCATTATGCTCCTTGGAACCATATATGGATTTGTTTGGAAATGGGGGCCAGTAATTTGGGGGCTGATTGGCTTAGTAGGCGGTTTCAGCTTAGGGTTGATAATTGAATTAGTTCTCCAGAAAAAGAAAATAAAAGTCTTTGAAAGCGGTAAAAGTGAGGTATTTATGCAGGTTACATGTCCTGCCTCTATGCAGAAGCATCTAATCAAAGTTCTTAGAGCACGAAAGGCGAAAGGATACTTAGTTTTACCTCAGCGAATTACACCTGATACATAATTTCTGTAACATCTATTAGTAGTATGTAAAGAAGTTTGTTTGAAGAATCAACACAAAGTTCATGAAGTAATGATGAATTTAATGTGTTATTTTGAGAAAAGCAACCAATTTCTTAGAGATATTAATAAAATATTAAACAATTTATAGAAGTAATAATTTCAGTACCAAAGAGGGATACCCAGGATAAAACATGAGCTACTGTTCTAAATTATAATGAGCCCATTGCAAAACGCAATAGGCTCATTTGAGTAGTTGTTAATCTTCCTCATCTTGCGCCAAAGCTAACGCTAAATCAGCTCGCACTTCAGAAAGTTTCTTCCTCTCACCATTCGGATACACAATGCTCCAAAATTCAAATCCATTGTAGCGATCGGTGTAGTTATCGCCTTTAATAGAATTAACCGCAGCTACGGCAGAGCTTGATAGACTTTGATATTCTTTTCCTTGAAAAAGGATGTGGCCGCTTGTTAGGTCAATTTCGGCGTTTGTGATGGTGTTTCCATAAGTAGATTCTAATTGTTTTTCGTTTTCGTTAAGACGAGAGTATATGTCATTCCATGAAATCGTTGATTTGCGAATGGTAGAAGACGTTTTGACTTTACGTTTTTCAGGAGTTTCATTTTTAACAGCATCAAAGATTTCATCTAATACGTCTTTATATTTATTGTAAATGGCCAAACATAATTCTTCGTTTACTTTTGCCATCGGTTTATTCACTCCTCTATATACCATACTTAGATTGTGGGCATATTCCTCTAACAGGTTTTTATTTTTCATTGATATTTTCGGATGGTTTAAGCAAGGAACAATGACAAAATCGTATAGTCCTTGATAATCGACTTGGATAAACTCCGGACATTTTGGTTTTACCGTTGAGTCTGGAGATAAAAACACCTTTAAATCATATGTATACAACTCATCTAAATGATTTAATATTTTCGTATAAGTCTCCGTTTGATCTTTATTTTCACGGGATAATACTTTGTTTTCTACAATGATTCGTACATGATCATTCGTTAAATATAAGTCAAAACGAGCATTTAATTTCTGATCGGTTTCTGGATCGATGGCAGATGCTGCAACTTCTGTGGCCACTTCCATTTTCTCAAGTTCTAGTGAGTTCGATTCAATTAAATCAAGGCTCATGACCGATTCCTCTCTTGCAACGTTTTCCTCGTTTATATAATAAAGAAATCTCTTTAGTGGAAAGGTACCTAAGTTTAAAGAAGAAGTAGGCGAGAGCAACCAACTAATAAAGGCACTATGCATCGTTTCTCGGTGTCCAAAACCTAGTAATTGAAACAAACTTTCCTTTTCGAAGGATTCTTGTAATCTTAAAAAATCAGGATCACTGATTAACTTATTCAGTTGCGATTTCAATTCTTTTGTCGATGTAATCATGGTAAACCTCGCATTCTTAATGGAGTCAAAAGCTTGTATATTCTCATGATAACATTTAATAGTGATGAGAATGGCTAATTTAGATTTCCTAACAGAGAGGTATATTATGGAATTGCACAGAGCTAGAATAGAGCTGTGATAGGTGCTAGATTCTTGTTTGATTTCATTTCTACGAACATTTATTCTTAAAATTTATTGAAATTGGTGCATCTGTATTGAAAAGTCTCCGTTTTATCAATATAATTCATAGAATAGGAGAGTGGGTTATGAAGCGCGGAGGAAAACGGGAAGGTGCTGGAAGAAAGCAAATCCACGGGAAAGAATATCGAATTAAAATCGAGGATGAAATTATTAACCTTCTAAATGCGAATTTTCATGGTACAACTATAAATGACAAAATCAGAGGGAGTATTACCTTGGGATTAGAAACTTTACTACAGTCAAATAAAGAATGGAATAAACAATATACCGTATTAGATTTGTTTTCTGGAGCAGGTGGATTATCCAGAGGTTTTATGGATGCTGGCTATAACGTCGTACTTGGTGTCGATTTTGATGAGATGGCACTAAAGACATTTGAAGCGAATCATGGTAGTGCGAAATCTATGAAGCTCGATTTATTTGACCACGAAAACATCAATCAAATTGAACAGTACTTAAATGAAAGAAATATAGAGTTAGATGTGCTAGTAGGAGGCCCACCTTGTCAAGGATTCTCTCTTGCAGGACCACGTGAGGCCAATGACGAGCGTAATACATTATATACAGCCATGGTGAAAGTAGCTGAACGATTAAAACCAAAGGCTGTTATTTTAGAAAATGTTCCTGGACTTTTGAAGCTTTATGAAGGGAAAGGCGCACAAAGAATCGTGGAGGATTTCGAGAATATAGGCTATAAAATTAAACCAGAGATTTTATATGCTCCTGAATTTGGAATTCCGCAAATTAGAAAACGCGTTTTCTTTGTTGCTTTACTAGAGTCAGAGGAATACTTTAAGTTCCCGGACCCTGTCCTTTTTCCACATGAATTTATTACTTGTGAAGATGCGATATCTGATTTGCCTGCACTTGAAGGGATTTTAGGGGAAGAGATACAGGAATATCCGATGCCACCACAAACCCCTTATCAAGAGCTTATGCGTAAAAATGCGGACAAGCTTTACAACCATATCGGAACGATTCATTCTGAGAAGACCGTTAAGCTCATCTCTATGGTTCCTGAAGGAAAGAACTTTAAGGCTTTGCCAGAGGAATATAGCTCCCAGTTTAAGTATAATGAGGCATTAACTCGTTATCATAGTAAAAAGCCTTCACTTACTATCAATACGGGACATAGATCCCATTTTCACTACGAGCATAATAGGATTCCAACGGTGAGAGAGAGTGCTCGTTTACAGAGTTTCCCAGATGATTTTATTTTTTACGGAAATAAGACACAGCAATACAAGCAAGTGGGGAATGCCGTTCCACCTATGCTCGGCTATCATATCGCGTTGCAGCTAAAAAATTACTTAACGAAGGAACACAAACATGAAACCATACAATATAGTTGATTTATTTGCCGGATGTGGAGGATTATTAGATGGTTTTCTTCAAACTGGTAAATATAAGGAAGTAGCATCCGTAGAATGGATGAAGCCACAAGTGAATACACTCATTCACCGTTTAGAAACGAAATGGGGAGTTCAGGATGCGAAGGAAAGAGTTCTTCATTTCGATATGCAGCGAGAAGAAGAGCTGTTTCATGGCTGGGAAAACGATGAGAAATACGGAAGCAACAAAGGGTTAGATCATTTTGTTCATGAAGCGGGACACATTGATATGATTATTGGTGGACCGCCATGTCAGGCCTATTCCGTTGCCGGTCGTGTTCGTGATGAAAACAATATGAAAAATGATTATCGTAATTACTTGTTTGAACACTACTTAAATGTGGTGAAACGATATCAGCCCAAAATGTTCGTCTTTGAAAATGTGCCTGGAATGCTTAGTTCGATGCCAGATGGAACACCGATTACCGATTTAATTCGAGAAGGCTTTGAAAGCATTGGCTATGAGATCGTTGAAGATATGAAACAATATGCGCTTCTCAATAGTAGTCATTTCGGTGTACCCCAAAATAGAAAGCGCGTTATCTTAGTGGGACTAAATAAGAGTTACTATAAAAATGCTCAAGAAATATTAAAGAACTTTTATACCAACATTTTACCGAAGCAAATGGTTCAAACGAAAATGACCTTATTGGATGCTATTGGAGATTTACCAGCCTGTGAGCCTATTTACGATGAGGAATCACATAAGAAAAAGAAATCCCATCATACTCCGAATTGTGATATTACGTGGCATAAGCCCCGTTATCATAACTTGCGCGATATGAAGATATTTCGAATGCTGGCAGATGATTTACAGTCGGGCAGATGTGAGTATACCGATAGTAAAAAGCTTAGCGAGCTATACGAAAAAGAGGTAGGCTCCAAATCACCGATTCATCGTTATCATGTTTTAAGACCAGACCTTCCTGGAACGACCATTATTGCTCATTTATATAAAGATGGAAACCGCTATATTCATTTTGATCCTACCCAAGCCCGTACATTGACCGTAAGAGAAGCCGCGCGAATTCAGTCGTTTGATGATGATTTTGATTTTGTCGGTACACAAGGACATGCTTATCAAATGATTGGAAATGCCGTTCCACCGAAGTTTGCAAAAGCGATTGGAATGGCTATTCATGAATTAATGGTTACCATCTCTGAAGGCGAAGTCGTACCCTCTTGATTTTTCCTATTTGTATAGCAGAAGTAGTAAAATACCGTTAACCTAACCGAGAGGATGTCAGCATTGTATAAATACGTATTTACGAACGATTTTCGCATGTACAACAATAGACAAGAATTTGATTTAGGCGTAAGAGAGATTGCTCATCAAATTATGACGGACCATCCTCCTTCGCCTGATGAAAAAAGTGCGCACAATGTGTTTAACGCAACGAAGTTTTTCTTATCACTATCTAGTTATGACGGACATACGGCTAATGGAGTAACGAGAATTTTAAACGGAGATGTAGATAGTGTCCTGCAAAATCTGATCCGAAAATTTCAGTACCCGAATATCCGTACGAATGCTTGTCTTCAAACGAGTCTAGATGCTGGCGTTGAGCTTGTTCCCTTACGTACGATTTTAAAATTATTATATCTACAATATATTTCATCAGGTACAAGAGGTTATATAACAAAAGAAGAGATTCTTCATTTTGTTTTTCAAAACCGAAACGTAGTGTTTAACCGGAATCATAATTTACTTCAAGTTCTTCAGGACATTCACCAATACCGAGAAACCGAGGTATTACCGGCACATGTGACTCCAGATGAATTTGATTTACTGGATCGACATTTCTCTAATTTCATCAAGATTTTAATGTACTCAGGATTTTTGGTGGAGAACAGTGGTAGATTGTCACTTGCTGTGGGTCGTTTTACTGAACAAACGTGGACTCAGCTCTTGAAGATTGTAAGAGATGATTCCTTCTTAACTTGTTCTCGAACGATCACGGAGGATGAGTATTTCCGCTATATGGACATCGAGTCGGATGAGGTAGAGGAAGAGAATGAGGAACAGGAACTTGAAGAGAGTGTAGAAGAAACTCAGGATGAGCCGCAAGCTGATATCAATAAGCCCCATAACCGAATTCTATTTGGTGCTCCAGGAACGGGTAAAAGTTTTACACTGGAAGAAGACCGTAAGCTGTTTGGGAAAAAATATGAGCGAGTGACTTTCCATCCTAACTACTCTTACGCGCAATTCGTAGGGACATATAAACCGAAACCAAAGTTGAAAGACAATGGCGAAGAATATATTTCTTATGAATTTGTACCAGGTCCATTTTTAAGAGTATGGATTCAAGCGATGTTAAGTAAAAAGTCAGGGTCTTCAACCAATCATTTGTTGATTATTGAGGAAATTAATCGTGCCAATGTGGCGGCTGTGTTTGGCGATGTGTTCCAGCTATTGGACCGTGATGGAAGGGGAACGAGTGAATATTCGATTGCCGCTTCTGAAGACATGAAGGACTACTTAATGAAAGAGTGGGGCTTTTCGGCTGGAGAAGTTCAAGAAATATCTCTTCCGAATAATATGTATCTTTGGGCAACGATGAACAGTGCCGACCAAGGGGTTTACCCGATGGATACCGCATTTAAACGTCGTTGGAGCTTTGAATACATTGGAATTGATGAGGGACAAGACCAACTGAATGGAATTACGGTTGATTTATCCTTTGAGAGAGAAATAGCATGGAATACATTACGTAAAGCCATTAACAAGCGCTTAACGGAAAATGACCTTAACGTAAATGAGGACAAGTTAATCGGTCCATTCTTCATTAATAAAAATGATCTTGTTTCCGAAAACTTTGACTCGATTTTCAAAAGCAAGCTCTTAATGTATTTATTTGAGGATGTACTGAAGCATAGAAGTGGGAAGTTCTTTGCACCTGGATTAAATACATTTTCTAAAATTCTTACTGCCTATGACAACAAGCAGAACATCTTTGATTTTCCTATTAAAAATGCGATTCCATACGAAGCTAGAGGAGTAACCTCCAACATGCTTGTGGCTGAAAACTTGGGAGAAGAGTAGGTATCTCTGATGAAACCAGTCTACTTACAGGAGCTAAAAAAGTACCATCCCACTGAGTTCAAGGAATTGCTAGGCTTAACAGATGATGAGTACAAAATCACCATACAGGAACTGCAGGCAAAGAGGATCCTTAAAGTGGCGAAGGACGGTCGGTATGTTCTTCAGTTTGTGGGAATGCTCCTATGTTTTAAAAAGCTATTTTTCTGCATTCCCAAATACATTAAGAAATCAGATTCCACTGAAACGATGAAGCAGCTTCTGACTCTTTTTCGAGAATATAGTAAAAGAGAAAAGTTAGACCAAGACGAAATGGAGAGCTTTGGTGGTCAGGAATCCCTTTCCACCTTTAATCTTCTTTCTGTCATCATGTTCCTTCTCAATGATTATTTAGAGAATGATTTATACCAGAATGACAAGAACGTCTACATTCTGAACGGAGATAATGGAGAGATTGATTGGAACAAAACGATACATGATCAATACGCCATCATTAACGATGGACAGCCCATCTATGTAGATTACTATGTCAACAGTGTGATTAACGATGAAAATGATTACTTCCGTTTACTTCATATGCATGTATTAACGGCATGTTCACGAATTCTGGAGGAAACAGAGCTAGGGGAGTATCTGGGCTTTCCACCCGTCATGTTTGACGTGGATGAGGGAGTCTTTGGTTCAAAAGAAATCGTTTTATCGAGAATTGAATCGGAACTGTCCGTACAATTTGTGAATCGAAAGCAAATGGTGTTAAAAGCAATCGCAGCCTTTGTTTCCCATGATCGAATGCTTGAAACGAATGAATCCATTGAATTCTACGGTACAAGAAACTTCGAAGTTGTCTGGGAGAAGATATGTGGATTTGTCCTTGATAATCAGTATGACAATGTTAAGCAGTACATTGATAAACCAATCTGGACGCCCGTCGGTAAGGATGGACATGCTGCCGAAACATTGAAACCTGATGTGATAAGTATGTTCATGAGAAATCATAAAAAGTACTTCATGATTTCCGATGCAAAGTATTATAACATCCAGTTAACAGAAAATACTTTACACGGAAATCCAGGTGTGGGAGACGTCACCAAGCAATATTTATATCAGTTAGCTTTTAAAAAATACATGGAACTAGAGAACGTAGAAGTGGTTCATAATGTACTCTTATTTCCATCTGAACAGGAATCAATCGAGTATTTGGGAGAAGTTTCGATTGAATTCTTGAAGGCGTTACAATTAGGCGATATTATGCTAGTGAAGTTGCCAGTTGTGAGGGTATTCCAAATGTATATTCATTATGAAAGAATGGAGTTAGGTACGTTTGGGATGTATTTAGATGGGAAACGGCCTGTTCATGAATATGTAAATTAGATTGAAGCATTCGATGCCATATGGTGACGAGTGCTTTTTTTGTTGTTTAGGACAGGGAATAAGTTGTATGGTCAGTAAAAGAAGGAATTATGTCATTTTTTGGAGAAGTAGCTATGTGATGATTTTAATTGGAGGTGTCCAAATGGAGCAATTTTTATATAAATTAAAATTAAAAACAATCTACCTAAATAATGAAAATTGGACAGAAAAAGAAGAAGAGATTATCAACCGTCATTTTCTTAGGTTAAAAAAATATACCGAAGAAGGGAAAGTCATATTAGCAGGACGTACACTTAATGAAGACAATAGTGGATTTGGTATTGTTATTTTTGAAGCAGAATCTGAAACGAGCGCAAGACAATTTATGGAAAGTGACCCTGCCATTTCTGAGGGAATGATGGATGGGATTCTATTTCCTTATCGAGTAGCATTAATGCGGAAATAAATTAATTAGAATTTATACAGGACGCCAATGATCCTTGGCTTTCTCTTTGTTCTAACGAAGTAACTAAAAACCCTCTTTTGCTAGCTAGTCGAAAGAGGGTTTATTTTGATATTGGATTGTGATTTATATATGTGAAGAAAAAGCCAGGCTCTATGTATTTAGGGAATTAGAAAGTTTTTAAGAAACATATTTGTCGGTGTTAGTGTTGGTATGAAATTCTCATTAAGGTTTTTCAAGCTTTACCTTTTAAGATAAAATCTATTGGCCCTTATCGCATTCTCTCTTTAGTAATATATTTATCTAGTTTTCTTTTAACTCTTGTTAGGGCATTGTCTATGGCTTTTACTTGTCGATTTAGCTCTTCGGAAATCTCTTTATAAGATTGTCCGTCTAAATAGAGATAAAGCACTTCAAGTTCTAGTTCATTCAAGAGCTCAGACATTTTATTTTTCATCGTGTTAAATTCTTCTTGATTAATAATCAATTCCTCAGGATCGAGCGCCTTAGACCCGGTTACCGTGTCCAATAATGTTCGGTCTGATTCTTCGTCAAAGATAGGCTTGTCCAATGAGATAGATGTATTAAGAGGAATATGTTTTTGTCGTGTTGCTGACTTGATAGCCGTAATGATTTGTCTTGTAATACACAACTCAGCAAAGGACCTGAAAGACGTCAATTTATCTTTATTAAAGTCTCTGACCGCTTTAAAAAGGCCAATTAAGCCCTCTTGAATAATATCCTCCCGGTCAGCTCCAATCAGAAAGTAAGATTTTGCTTTAGCATAAACAAATGGTCGATATTTATGAATGAGGAAATCAAGTGCCTCACTATCTCCATTATGTACTATTTCTACAATCTCTTCGTCAGGTAGACCGAAAAAATTGTAATCATTTTCTGGATTGTCCAACAATACCACCCCGACCTACGCTTCTGTTGATAGTTTAATTATACATTATTTTTTTTTTTTGCGTCAAATGACCTTTTATATTTTATTGACAATTGTGAATAGCAAAGATGATGTTACTAGATACATTTTTTACCCGTTGAATCTTTGTGGTAATAACAAAGCAAAGGAAATAAAGGGTTCGAAATTTCCCTCTAGTTAAAGGCTAATTAACACTGCCTATTTTCATTTATGAAACTTTTTACCCACTAAGAACGTAAATCTAATAACTATAAATAAGAGTTTAATTTCTGAGCAGCAATTAGATTAATAGTTTCTATTTTAATGTGAATGGAGAGAGAAACGTGGATGTATTTCGTAAAATCGGAAAAGGCATAGGAACCGTTGGGGGAGGCCTAATCGGAGGTACGGTGAAGGTCACTGGAAAGGCTGTCGGTAGCAAGTGGAAAGAAACCGGTGAATGGTTAGAGGAAGTGGGGGAGAGTGTTGAATCGGCTTCCAAGGTAGCTTTAGACAATGCGGGACAATTTGTTGATGGAGCCATCCAAAGTTCATATGGTGCGATTAAGAAGGATGATTATTATAAGCAAAAAGGATTACATGATTTAAAGGATTCTACTGGTCGAACGGTGAAGGGAATCGGTTCTGCTTTAAAATATACGGCTAAAAACGCGAGTACGACCTATAAAGGTTTTACAAGTGGAGATAGAGAACAGACCATCAAAGGATTAAAGAATCTTGGTAAGGTGGTTGCGGTATCAGGCCTTGCGATTGGAGTGGTGGATGTCATGGATGGGGCAGACATCGTAGAAGCAGAGGAACTGGAGACACGAAATGACCATCTGAACGGATACGAGCATCCAGAAACGGGAGTACCATTCATTGAAAAGACCGTCGAATTGCCAAATGTACAAGTCATAGAGGGGACATTCCCTGTGTTTGAGTCTACCTTTCATGTGGTGCTTGCAGAGGAATTGTATTTAGAAAGTGATGATGTCCATTTTGACGTGGCCAATCAGACCTTCTATCAAGCGATTACAGCAGAGCCAAATCTTGCTAATGAGTTAGGTTTAACTCAGGCTGACTTACAAGCACTCGCTAACGGTCAAACACCAGAAGGATATACGTGGCATCATCATGAAAATCCAGGTGTTTTACAATTAGTTGATGAAGAAACCCATGCCCAAACGGCTCATACGGGTGGAAGAGCTATCTGGGGTGGGGGGAGTGAATATCGTTACTAGTCTCTCTTTAGCCTTTCAAAAATTTCATAAACACCTTGTACTTTTGTTTCAACAAGAATCACATCATTATTTTCTTTAACAGAAAAAATTAGGGTGCCTTCGTCCAAGTAATTTGATACAAAATCTACTCTTGGCATAACTTCTGGAGGTACTCTTTTTTCAACTTTCCCAATCTCTTTACCTATTGTATACTCACCCTGATTGTCTTTTCCAACAGAAAGATATTCAGCCCCGTTTATTCTTAACAAAGCTACATACGAGCCAGCTGCTTCTTCTGGGATAATGTTTTTATCAGTATTTCCAGGTTCAGAAGAACAACCAGTTAATACCATAAATATTGAGATCGCCAACACTAAAAATAACTTCATTCTTCTTATCCCCTTTGGCTAACAGAAGTTTATTATTTCTGTCTTTGCTGAACTGTCTCTACTCCTATGGTCCCAAAAGCAAACAGCATACCATGATTAACTACAACACCCACTAGCAAAATATTATTATTTCCTTTTATAGCGATATAGTAGAAATAATACTGCAAAACCTACAAAAATACTTCCAATAACATATAAATAGGGGAATGACTGATCATTTTGACTACCCTCCTGATTATTATTCTGACTATTATTCTGGGTCTCAGGTTTTGCATCCATTGTCTTTTCTGGATTTATTTTTAGAAAATCTTCGAAAAAAGTCCTTTTTTCATCATTAGGATGTTCCACTTTTCCATTCGCAAGTTGAATTATCCCGTTTGGACCGCCAACGGGTATGAGGAAATCAGCATCCTTCCCTTTTTCTAAAAAAAGAAGGAATACGCCACCTTCTTTTTGGAATTCATCTGCCCATCCTACATCATTATAATCAATGCCTGCTGTCAATTGTTCAGATAGATCTCCCTTGTAAAACTTTTCTACGTTGAAATCCAAACCTTGAAAAACAAATTTACCCGGCTTCGGTTTACCTGTAAAGTCATATTTACCCAGAACAATCACTTCCGCTCTATCAACCACCTCTTGTGGTTCTAAATCAACCCAGCTTGTAGCAGAAACGGTGGATATGATCATCATTGATAATAGGAAGCTGACCAATAAAGGAATGTAACCTGTTTTTTTCATCGTGTCTCCTCCTCTTTTTATGATTAGACGTTTAATAAAAAGAAAAGTTCCAAACTACTCTTCTTTAAGTAAAGAGATTCTTAGTAGAAAATATAAGGAATTAACGTTATAGTAAAAAGGTTATACTTGAAACAACTTGTCTAAGGTGTTATTTGAGGAGGATTACAGATGACAAACAACGATATATTAATTCGATTACGATATGCATTAAATTTAAAAAATGCAGAAATGGTGGAGATTTTTAAGCTTGGTGGTGTGGAAGTATCGCCTGTAGAATTACCGAAGATCCTTACTAAATATGATGAGGAAGACGATATTCCAGAGGAAGCCGTTTGCAGTCATAGCATGTTAGAGTCATTCTTTAATGGTTTGATTATTTTTAAAAGAGGAAGACAAGAGCCAAAACCAGGGCAGCCAGAAACACCGGCTCTGACAAACGAACATGTGAATAATCTCTTATTCAAGAAAGTGAAAATCGCCTTAAGCTTAACTAGTGACGATATTATGGATATTTTGGAAGCAGCAGGAGTTAGAATTGCAAAAGGTGAGCTTAGTGCCATCTTAAGAAAAGAAGGTCATAGTAATTACCGTGTGTGTGGGGACAAGTTTGCTCGGAATTTCTTGAAGGGATTGGCGAGTAAGTATAGAGGGTAAACAATAACCTATATGTTCGTGTTAAGGTCACTTTAGTTAGTGATCTTTTTTAATTTGGTTCCCTTACACTAGTTTCTTCATGATATTGTGGTGGATATGGTAAAATTTAGTTATATCTAAATGATGGAAGATTATATAATTTAGATGATGTTTTAATGGAATTGAACGCTATAAATCGTAGGGTAAATACTTGGGCATCAGTTTGGAAGGGTTGATATATATGGAACATAAAGTAAAGAGTGAGTTTGATAACTGGGTCAAATTTTTTGACGGTTTAGATGGGTGTTTTATTACGGACGTCAAACAAAAGGATGGCCGTGCCATGATTACCTGTCCTCATAGGGTCCCGTGGGCGAATGGGTTAAAGCCACAATTTAATGAAAGCGAAAATAAAAAAAATTGGTTATATTTTTCCTCAAAAAAATGGTGTGAAAGTAGCCATTGATTTTCCAGTGGGTAAACTAAAGGTGGATGAGGTTATTCCCATCATTAATTTAATTAATCAAATCACTCATATTCCAATGGAACAAAGAGCTCCAACTAAAGGTTCATGGTGGCGTTTCCGTTATTCAGATCAATTTGATTCAATTCATTTAACTCTACGCGAGCCACATTTAGGAACCATTGATTTTACTAGAAGAGAGATAAAAGAGTTTTTTCAAAGAATTATTTATTTAGCCAATCTGATATAAAAAGCAATCTATTAATATCCCAAAAGGGAGCCTAGGAGTGAAAAAATGGGAAAATTCTATGTGCCATCACACGGGACAATATCATGGAGGGAATTGCTTGCGGATCCTCAGAAACAATGGAAACAAGGGTATTCTGCTTATGAATTAGCTCATAGTTGGGAAGGGGCAAACAACCTCCCATCTAGTGTGGAAAAAGTATTTAAAAAGAGTATGAACCCACTGTTTAAAGAAGTAGAAGTGTTATATGGATTCCCTGAGTACAAAGTTCCTCTACCTGGAGGAAGTGCAAGCTCGCAAAATGATTTATATGTACTTGCAAAGGTCCAGAACAAACTATTAACCATTATGGTGGAAGGGAAAGTATCTGAACCTTTTGGTGAAACGGTAGGATCCTGGTTAGGGGACACTCCTAGTGAGGGTAAAAGAAAAAGATTGAAATACTTGCTAGACCTATTAGAGATAGACGAGAGAGAAGTATTAGATAAACGATATCAATTGATACATAGGACAGCATCTGCGCTGATAGAAGCTCTGAAAGTTAACGCCAATAACGCACTCATGCTCGTCCATTCTTTTAGTGAAACAGGAAAGTGGTTTGAAGATTATGCTGAGTTTGTTACACTTTTTCAATTGTCTCCTGAAAAGAATGCTATTGTTGGACCTGTGCAATTGAATGGGATAGACCTTTATTTTGGCTGGGTAACTGAGGCATCAACGGTAGAAGGAAAAACAGACTAAACACAATCATAGTCTTGCAGAATAGAAGGCATGAAAATTTATATGTACGGAGGTAAGCTATGCAAACGAAAGAAATCATAATAGAAGTAGATAAAATCACGTCAGGCAAGGTTAATATTATTTCTTTTACTCGAAAAGGGAAACAGATTGATCACCCCGTGTTGCCATTGAAGGAAAAATCCGATCATCCAAAATCACCTTATAACTATAAACATCACCTCGATTATGAGGACATTCAAAGAATTTCAACAAGATTCCCTGGGATTTATACGTGTGAATCAGGTGATGACAAAACCATTTGGAATACTCATATGTTGAAAGAGTTTAAGAAGTTAATTTGTGAGAATCAGTTAGATCGAATGGTAGAAAAAGATGGGATTACATATGAGCTTAAGCTGGTTTGGGTTGGGGAGTAGAAGGGGGTTCTTAGTTAAATACAAAAGGTCTATGCTATTAACAGCATAGGCTTTATCCTTTTGTTATAAAAAAACTGCCCATAAGGACAGAAAAGAGTTATCTCTTTAAATAGTATTCTTCAAATAAAATTTCCCCGGATTTTTGTATCATTGCTGCATATGATTCTAGATTGTTCGGGTTTTGTCCTTTGAAGTAAAATTCTATGACAAGTCCTGTTAGGATACTTATGGAATCCTCTGTTGCTTGGATTGCCTCACGCGACCACCCAGAGGGATAGCGTTTTTGAACAAAATCATCTAACATTTCACTAAAGATTTGTATATATATGTTTTTCTTAACGGGTTGAGTGATATAGCTCTCTCTCATCCCACCTGCTATTACCTCCTCAAGTCCAGCTAGATATTGATTCACTACCTCATATTTTCCGGAATCCATCCCATTATATTTGTTTTTTAACAATAATTTAAATGTACCCATAAAAACCTCCATTTTTGTGTTTTGCTAGTAGCAATTTACTAGTTGTTTATGGGAAAATAATACTATAAATCAATTATAACGTCGACTAAACAAATACGTAACCATTTTTATTAAATGGGTTGTTTTAACGACCATTATTTTATTGAAAAAACATAGTGGTTTGGTTAGTTGGGAGATTATTAGAAAGGGAGTAAGAAGAAATGGAAGTATTGGCTTTTATCATCTTTGTTTTAATTATGTCTACGTTTGTATTTATCTCACAGCAGTCTAGAGCTAAACAAATAGAGAACATCGATAGTAAACTTCTGTTTAAAGAAATTGCACCTTTTGAAGATTTTATGGAAGGTAAAGAATTATTAAAAGGAAGCAATGTCATAGTAAAAGGTCCTCTAAGAGTTTACCCACAATTATTTGGAATTAACAATTTTCATGAGTTCTCTGTTGGAGTGCAGGAAATGAAACAAATAATCGTCACTAGTGGACGCCATCAAGCTACTATCTATTTAGGGCCATATAAATTCGTAGGAGAATTGCATGTAGGAATGACTGGCTTTGAACTAGACAGCTATGAATTAAAAAAGAAGAAAGGTACCATCGATATTTCTAAAGAATATAAAGAAATATTGAATGTACTGAATAGACTAGATGACCCGAATTTTGTACATACGTTAAGACAGCTATTGTTACATTGGGCTATTTTTGACCGTGTTCGGATCGAGGGACTTGAATTTTCAAATAAGCAAAATGGATATTTTATTGAAGGTGGAGTTGCTAAGTCTAGTCTTGAAAAAAAGCGAGCTAAACTATTAGAGAAGCATACAGAACACTTTTTTACTTATGAAAGTTATATGGAAGATTATGTATCACAAAGTACAGATAAAAAACTTAAATATGATTTACGTTTTGATAGGGAAGAGGTACTCGTTCCGGAACTAGGTATCATGCTTAAAGGTCCAATCTATATGTATACTAAGAAGTTTAATTTTACTGGCTTTGGAGCAGGTACTCTCATCATTAAAGAAAAATTAGATATCATAATTAAATTAGACCAACTTTCTGACCGAACCATTAAGGTAAAAGGCATTACAGTTAATAACCGAATCATCCCTATACCACAAGCGAATGGGCAGTATAGTTTGCCAAATACGATTTATTATCTTCTTAATGAATTAGATCATTTTCCATTAGATATACAGACTTTAAAAGAAGCTCTGTTTGAATTTTTATTTAGCATAGATTTATTTAATGAGGCTATTAATCGAGCTTTCATACGAGATGCCGATGTATATACTTTCGTTGTTAACGATGTTTACCTTATAGAATCGCAAATGCTAGAGTTATATGAGGAAATGTTTAAAAAAATACAACAAATTTTTATCGATTTAGATCGATTACATAGTAAAAGTGAACAAGGTCCAATGGGAAATAATCATAGTTCTACTAATGAAGACAGGATTGTTCAGTATTTAAGAATATTAGAGCTAGATCCTAATGTCCGAAATTTTACCATCATTAAGAGACAATATAAAAAACTAGCGAAAAAATATCACCCAGATTCAGCTGATGGAGACTCTGCGAAAATGTCAGAAATAAATGTAGCGTATGAAGCATTGGATTCAATCTTTAATGAGTATGCACATTCTTAAGGAAAATGGTTGCAATTGATAAGCTTAAACTAGTTTGGGTAGGGGAGTAGAATCGGTTATCTTGTTTTGTAGATTAATCAAAAAAGATAAAATGAGAGAAAGGAGCAACTTTACTATGATGATAAAAGGTTTCGGAGGAATATTCTGGAGGACAAAAAATCTCGATGCTACAAAAAAATGGTACAGGGAAGTATTGAAGATTGAATTTGAAAATTGGAATGGAACAATTATTAAACCTCATTCAGAAAATGAAACTATTTTTTCCTTCTTTACTGAAGAGGACCCTTACTTTCCAACAGAACAGCAAATGATGTTAAATTTCCAAGTTTATAATCTAAACGAGATGATTAAGCATCTTGAACAAATAGGCGTACCGCTAGTAAAGGGAAAAGAGATTAATGAATATGGTCAGTTTATTCATATTAAAGATCCTGAAGGTAGACTGATTGAGCTTTGGGAGAAATAGCGGGTTGTAGTCATTCATATTTTTATGATAGCCAGGGAGTTGTAGTTTCAGCTCCTTTTTTCTTGTTCCATTAAGAATTTAGTTCAATCTGAAACTAGCCATTAGGAGATTCATTGTCCAATATATGAGTAGAACAAACGTATCTAAGCTGATAGGAATGAATCTCCTCGATCTATTAGAAATTGATTGTTTGCGTTTGAATAAAATTCTTCATATTACTTATCTCGATCCCTTTAGACTGATATTTATTAAGCATGGTATTCAGCTTATCCCTTTTTACTGAAAATATAGAATCCTCCAAAATGATCACTCGATAACCCCTGTTTATGCCTCCCAAAGCTGTCTTGTATACACAAGCACTGGCATCAGCACCAACAATGTAAAGGGTACTGATTTCATTTTTTATGAGGTAATTTTCAAAAAGTTCCACAGAAAAAGCATCCGTGCGAAGCTTGCTAAAAATGTTATCCGATTGAATGGATAACTCATCATATAAGTCAGCTCCTTCACTATTTGCTTGATACATACCACCCGTGAGCAATGAATCTAAAGGGTGTCCTGTAAACTCTTGCTTCGTGTAAATGATCTCCATGTTAGTGTCATTGGCGTATTCGATAGCTTTGTTGATGTTAGCCATTAACGGTTCCGTGTTACCGTATAGGGGTATCCCCAGGGTATCATTTTGGATATCTAATACGAGAAGTGCGCTTTTAGGGCGGTAATATTTGGCGATTGACTCGCCTTTTGTTGCGCTCGACAAGTAGAACAATCGTAAGGCTATAATCCCAATACAAAGTCCCAATATTCCAATTACACTAATCATTAACATACGAATTTTCCTCCTTTTATTCTTTGTTTTCAAAACAATCACATCACATTTATTTATCATTTGGTGGTGTGATAATAGTTGCTAGAATACGCATATTTTGTTCCTTGATCGCTGTGTTTCTGGTTTGATAGGGAGCAATGATTTCTTTAAATTTATTTCCGATTTCTAACATTTCTTCACCTGTAGCATAGACAGGCACTGCGCTGAATCCTGACACATCCTTAGCAATATTTATAGACGGTTTTTCAGCGTAATTTTGAAACTCTTTCATCAATAACATGATGAAGTTCGTAAATAACTTAAAGTATGCTTCTCCATCGTTCTGCTCAATAATCGATTGGTTGACATTTAGAAAGCTCTTATTCAATGCATATACTTTCTCCGTTACAGCACGGACTTTGTTTTCTGCCACAATATCTAAAATCCCGCTATCTACCAATCGATTTAATGTACGATAAAGCGTTGCCTGTGGGATATCGTTTAATGATGATAGTAAATCCTTTGCTGTACATTCTCCTTCTTTCTGGATGGAAAGTATGATTTGACTTTTAACAGGGTTAACGATGCAATCCATTATTTCCTTCATGCTAACTTCCATTTTAATTATCACCTTCCAATACTATCTATATGATTATATTCTCACTTTGATAACGTATAAGTCAATAAGTTTTTCATCTAGACCATATTTTTCGATAGGAATAACGAAATTTGAAGTAAAATACTTTTTTAGAGGATAATTTTACAATTTAAGAGAATATTTTTATAAGATATTAAAAGGAACTGGAGACGAAGATGATATGAATCATAGCTTAAAAGAGAAAATTGAGAATGTAATAGGTTCCATACATAAGATGAACGTGCTAGATGAACAAGGCTGGACTTCTGAGGTTCGTAGAATTTTCACAGGGGATCGTTCTTTTTTACTTAAAAGTTCCTATAAAGAAAAATATCGAACATGGTTGAAGGCAGAGGCTCAGGTTTTAAAAAAGCTTAATAAGAATACGGTCATTTCCATTCCTGAATACGTTGGTTTTATTAAGGAACAGCATAGCGATCATCTAATCATGTCATTTGAGGATGGGATGTCCTTAACGGCAGCTTTAACAAAGGCATCTTCACTCACCGAAAAGAAATCGTTAATTAGAAGTTTTGGTCAATTCCTTCATCAATTTCATGAAAAGGAGCCCCTTGAAATTCTTGTAGGTGAAGGGGAGTGGTTAGAAGGTCAGCTTTTAAAAGCACAAAACTATGTTGAAAATGGACAAACTGACGGGGATTTAACATTATTAAACCATCTAAAGACTAAAAAGCCTACACCAGTCAAACAAACGATGATACATGGTGATTGTACAACGGATAATGTATTTGTGATTGATAGAGAAGTTCAACTATTTATTGATGTAGCTGGCATGACAGTAGGAGATCCTCGATATGATGAATCCCTAGCAATAAGGAAATTTTGGAATAACCCTGAATATTTAACTGCCTTTTATGAGGGTTATACTCGATATAGAGTGACAAAGGAAGAATTTCATTATTTCAATGAGGGACTTTATGAATTTTTCTAGTCAATTATATGGTGCTTTACGTTAGTCACACAAAGGTTCTCACATACCCTAACTAATGAAGTGGTAGTTGATAAACAGAGGGAGTTAAATAACTCTAATCCAAATGTGTACAGGAGTGATGTTTTAATGATTACACCCATTTTTCGAATTTTTGATCTGGAGAAAACTCTATCGTTTTACATTAAATACTTAGGCTTTAACATTGATTGGAAACATCAATATGCAGAAAATATGCCTTTGTATTTTCAAGTTTCTTTACATGATGCTATTTTACATTTATCCGAACATCATGGTGATTCATCTCCAGGCAGTGCAATTCGGATTAAAATAAAGGATTTGAAAAGTTTTCATTCATCTTTATTAAAAAAGGAATATCCCTATTCTAATCCAGCAATAGAAAAAACACCTTGGGATACTATTGAATTAACAGTAGTTGACCCTTTCTCGAACCGAATCACATTTTACGAAGAAATTGGTTAGTATTAGACAGTTTTACAATATTTGTGAAGTTATGTACATAAAGTAGGGTACAAGAATTGAAGATTAATTGGGTAGGTCATCTCTTTTTTCTATTCAACTAACGGAGCAGTTTAATAAGAGAAAATCGAGGACTACATTACAATAAAGAGGTGTACTGAATTGAGTAATAACTATTACGAAGTTCCAATTAGATGTACAGGTGTTGCAATTGTTCTAATGAAAAAAATAGAAAATGAATACAAAGTTTTACTCTTAAAAAGAGCTACTTCAATACTAAAAGATGTTTGGTGTTATATCGGAGGAAGTATTGAAGGTGGCGAAAAGGCTTGGGAATCTGCTTTAAGAGAAGTTAGAGAAGAAACAGGAATTTCAAATATATCATTATACACATCCAATAAGTTTGACCAAATATATTCACCAGAAGAAAATTACATTTATGTCGCTCCAGTATTTGTTGGCTTTGTTGAAGAGAAACAAGAGGTAACATTAAACCATGAACATAGCGAATTTAAATGGCTATCATTTAGTGAAGCCATAGACACGGTTACATTACCTGGCAATGATGAAGTGCTTATGTCAATTGAAAAACACTTTGCAATTAGAAAGCCTTCTGAATATTTGCGGATTGAAAATTAAATTTATTCCCCCACTAACGGGAGCAAATGCTTAACAAGGGCATTAGCTTCTTTCAATATGGGAAAGTATTACACGACATAAATAAAATTACATGGAGGACTAGCTATGTGGGTAGTATAAGGGGTTATTGCAATAGTAGTAACTTTTATAAATCTTTATATGTATACAGTAGGAAAGGATTATAAGCTTGCTATGGCGTTGGGATTATCATTTACAGCATTAACACTCTGTGCAGAATACAGTCTTGTATCGGATTGGGTAGAAGTGGAGGATTGGGCAGCTTTAGAGGATGTAGTACCTGGTACGGAAAGGGCATTATGGTTTTTGACAATTGTTTCTATCTTACTAAATATAGCGCCTATACTTCTAGAACGAAAAAGAAAGAAATAATGACTTAAAGTCACATCAATTTAAATTATGCACTTTATGTGTAAATCTATGTAAAACTAACGGTACAGGTTATTTGAATAAGAAAAAGCCAAATTTTTTAGTATAATCATACAAAAACAGTTTCGTTATTTAAAAACGAAACTGTTATTAGGATTGCTTGTATCTGCTTGTTCCATTAAAGCACCCTTTGTTTAACAACGAGAAAACTACTTCGATATACCTGTTTGGTTTTTAATTATGAATTCAGGGTTCGTTACATAATCTATGTAATTTACTACTCCGTTAAACTCCAAATAAGTTTGATAGCGAGTGCGAATAGCTGGATGTGTGATAAAATCAAGAACTTTATCTTTCGCTACCCAACGGCTATCGGTTGTTTCTTCGGAAACAGCTAACTCTCCACCAACAGGTTTACATACGAAATCAAATATAACTTGTGTAGGAACATTTGTCACACCATCATACCCATTTAAAAATACCTGTATTAGAATAGATACCAATTAAGTAGTTAATAGCAGTGTCAATCCCGCTTTCCTCTTTGATTTCACGTACCAAAGCATCCATCAAGTTTTCACCAACTTCCACTTGTCCGCCAGGGTAAACCCAACCACCATCACGAGTTTTTACTAAAAGGATATTTCCTTCACCATCTTCAACAAAACCACCTGCGGATACAATGTGCGTAGGAAATGGCATATTTTAACCTCCTTGTACAGCAACGTTTAAAAGCTATTCACCAACTTTATTACACTTTTCTGCCTTTAATTGAATAACATCTGTATCTATATTTTAACATAAAATCCCATTTAGCTTATAATCATTATTTGAAAACCACAATATTTTAGAAAACAGGCTTTCTGAAAAAAAATACCTATTCCTTTTTCAGACTTTTGTGTATAATTACTTTGTTAGGAAATTTTAGGAAATGAAGGAGGGGATTTAGATGAAAATGATTAATAAAATATCCCAAATTTTTACGATGGTTTCTTCCCCCTCATTGAGTGAGTAAATTATTTTTTATATTAATTTTCTAAACAAGACCTTCGTTAATTTGCGGAGGTCTTTTTATATGAAATGGCAAGTATCCTTCCTAACAGAATAAACAACTTTTACCATTAAGGAGAATATAAATATGGAAATTAGAAGATATAGACTAGAAGATGAAATGGGTTGGGTACGCTGTAGAATACTTTCCTTTTTAGATACTGCGTATTTTGATCATGTGCTAAAGGAAAAAGAAAAATATGAAAATCCATCTATTGAGTTAGTAGCAGTGATTGATCATCAAATTGTTGGATTATTAGATATTGAGTATGAGATCCAAGAAGGTACAGTTTGTTCTAGAGGAGAAGGTATTGGTGGAATGATGTGGCATCTAGCAGTCCATCCAGATTTTCGTAGAAGAGCAATTGGTAAGAAACTACTAATAGAAGCTGAGAAAATATCTAAAGAGATTGGATTGAACCGTATTGAGGCATGGACAAGGGACGATGAATGGGTAAATAAATGGTACGAGAATAACCAGTTTGAAAAGGTAGAATCGTATGTACATGTATTTATTGATGATGGAGAAGAATTAAAGGGAGTTTTAAAAACTGAAATCCCAAAGTTGTATCCCGTTCAAGCCTTTGCCCATTATGTTGGTGATGATAAAGATGGAATGAAACAAAAGTTTAAACGAGTTCATGAATGTTTCTGTTTTGAAAAACAGCTAGTTTAGCTTCTTAAACAAGGGAGCCTAAAGTCTTTTTAGAAGATATTTATACTGCTGCAGTAAAGATTGAAACATATACAGCTGGATGAAGAAGAAAGCGCCTAATCATTAGTCTAAGTAGATCAGATTATGTGGAGAAGCATTAGAAAAAACATAGGTAAACGAGTATGAAATCGCAAAGGTTTTATACTCGTTTTTTAATTTAATATATAAGGGCTTAAGTCTCACTTGTAAGTGTATTGACATTCAAATTAGCATAGAGTTTAACAGAATGACAACGATTGTCACTCAATTATTTCATATGAATTTTCCGTTGATATTTATAGTGTTAATATAAAAGCCTTTACAAAGGAGAAAGGTAATTTATGTTAAAATATATAAAGGATGGATGAATAGTCTTTATTCAATTAAAGGAAGTTTGAAGACGAAAGCGGAATCTTTTCAAGTATGCAAAGGGGGCATATATGAATGCTGAGCATGATTAAAAAGTTCATTCTCGATAAAACCCAACTCTTAAAAATAGAAGAGTTAAATTTGCCTGAGGAAGCGATTAATGAGTTTGATGAAATGTATCAAAAATACATAGAAGCAGGGGACGGCAATTATATTCCTTTTTATAGTAAATACCCATTATTTTTATTTTTGAACTATGTTATTGAGAATAAAAATGTATTAGTGCACGGCTCTAATAATTCTTTAATAAATGAATTTGAACCAAGAAATAGTTCGCTCTTCAATGGTAAACCTATCAAAGCTGTTTTTGCCTCAACTGACGGTGTATGGTCGTTATTTTTTTCCGTAAAAAATAGGAAAGGATATGTAGGTTCCATAAGAAACCTTTGTTTAACTGTACCAACTAACAAAGGAATTAAACGTTATTATTATTTTTCTATAAATAATGATGATGTAGGAAGTCCTTGGACAGACGGTACCATTTATTTCTTTTCAAAGCATCTTTTTAGACAAGGTGGTATTAGGGATGAGTGGGTATCTGAAGATAAAGTAAGACCACTGGCAAAGTTATCAGTTACTCCAAATGATTTTCCTTTTTTGGATAAGGTAATCGTCCATAGAGAAACCGAATGGATGGGAAAAACAATTTTAAAAGCACTATTTATTAAGAAGTAACCATTAGATTAGTCCATTAAAGGGGGCTATGTTGGAATTTGCCTCGAAAAAAAGGGGGAGTGATTATGTGATTGAAATAATTTATGATGCCAATTCACTTGAAGGTTCTTGTTATATAGAAGTTCTCCCTAGTAAATATAAAGGTGAATGTTGGAATGCGAGCTTTGTATAACAAGATATTAAAATAAAGCTTTGGATACATAGTGATCTCCAAAGCTCTTTCATAAAATTATAATGTTGCTTTAACATTCTCAATTTTTAAGCCGAAAATTTGAGGAGGTTCAATTTTGTTTATTTGTAAATAAGTAGAGATTTGTCCACGATGATGGATTTCATGTTCTGGAATTGCCATAAGTATTCGCCAAGCACTAACTTCATGACCATGAAGGGTTAAAACTTTTTTGGCCAATACATCATTTCCAGCTTTTAATAGGCCCTCTGTCAGTTTAAACTGACATTCCTCTAAATAACCTGAAATATCCTCAATAGTTGCTCCCTTGCTTGTATCATGTCCAGTGTATGTCCAATAACCATGTTCAATTATACCTAGAAACATCAATCGAGATGATGCGATATGTCGCAATAAATCCCCTGTAGAAAATTTATCTTCTGAAGGCTTCCAATCTAGGAGTTCAATAGGGATTGTTTTCAAATATTGCATCGTTCGTTTATGAACCCCATCTAAATATTTTACATATTCTTTTATATCATGTATCATGTTTCACACTCCAATTTTCGGACTTTTATTACTTTATATTCTTAATTAGGTGGAAATAATCCTCTCACGATACCATTAGCGAATTAATTTGTTATTCAACTAACGAAGAGATAGTTGAATACACTCGGTTGGGAACACTAAAATGAGGTGTTAACCAATGAAAATATTAATCGTTTCAATATTAGCTATTCTTTTTGTAGTTGCCCCTAATAAAGCAGAAGCAACAATTCCAGGATATACTGTGATAGCAAAATCTGATAAAGATAATATAACTATTTATGCCAAGAAAATGGATGGTTTATATTATGACTTTAAAATTGATTTTAAGGGGAAAGTTTTTTCAAGACCTTTTTGGATGAATGCTACCAATCCAACATATGCCCCGGAAATATATTACGAAGACATTAATAACGATGAAAAGAAAGAATTAATCATTATCTTGACGAAAGACTATGGTACTGGTGTCTTAGACCAAGAAGTTAGTGTATTCCATATTAATCATAAACGGTTTGGCGAAGTGCTTGTTGACCATCCAATGGCGATAGTAAATAAAAACATAAAAGCAAGCCTGACTCCTAGCAAAGCAGAGATTACCATCGGAAAGAAACAATATTTAATTAATGTTAAAGAATTAAAACTTCTTCCTGAAACGGTATTTGATGAAATTAACTTCGAGAGCATTATTAAGTATGAAGTGAAAAATAATAAACTTACTGCTACATTGCATCCCCAATTTTCTCCTGGGGCATTTGTTGGTAGCATTCTTATCACTTATGAATATCGCGATAAAATGTACCAAGCAAAATCAATTGAATTTCAACTAAAAGATTTTTAATCGGTGAACTTACTAATGATTTCCCTTTAGGACGGGCTGCTAAAATGGCAGCCTTTATCTTGTTGGACTAACGATGCAGGTTAGTTGAACTAAGGTTACTGATATTCAGGGTAAAATCAGGAAACAATAATCTTTAATATGAGCTAAACAAAGGGGATTATTGATGAAGGAAATCATATTATTCACCATATTAGTATCAGTTATTTTAAATCTCTCGTCAGTTCCTACTCACGCTGAAGAAAAATTAAATAAAGACCTAATGAAAATGATCAATGAGTTTCTTCCACCAAATTCAAAACTGGTAAGTCCCGAAGAACCTAAATCGACTAAACCATATCAGTTTTATGACTTTAACCAAGATGGACTAGAAGAGATTATTATTACTTTTGAAACTAAGGCAAAAGAACAACCAAATCCTTCACAATATGGCGTAATAGTATTAAGAAAACAAAATAAAAGATGGGAAAAGACTTGGGAGACCCAAACACAGGGGGTAGGATTAGATTATTCTGGTGTTGCTGATATTACTGGTGATGGTATTAAAGAGTATCTCTTTGGTGTCACAATTGGTGCTTCAGCAGGAAATAATCTAGAGATTTTTAAATGGAATCATAATTCTTTAAAGATGATAGCGGAAGTTCCGTATCATATGATGGAGCTATTAAGTAATCAGAGAGTTGGTATAGCTGTTTGGCAAAGGTACATTGCAGATACCTATTTTGTAGATGTTCTAAAGTGGTATGGACAAAAATTAGTTCTAGATAAAGATCTATACTCTAGTTACTATCCTGTAATTGAAAAATTTTATAACGAGAAAATATCAAAAATGAATGCGTGGTTCTATTGGTACACACTTGCAGATGCTCAAATAAAGGCAAATTTATTTGAAAAAGCTAGGGATTCTATACAGAAAGGAACTACATTAGCAAAGCAATTATCATTATCCGATGCAGTAGAAAACTTTAAAAAATTAAGTGATCAGCTGGAGAAACAAAGGGTTCCTTTTTTGGAACAATTAATGACGCACTCATTAAAGCATTATGAGGTTCAAAATATTAAAACTGAAAATGATTCTGGGCAACAGCGTATATTCAGTATCAACGATGGGTTTCAAGAACGTGTACTCAGAAAAGTGGTACACTGGCTTAATATTTCTAGCCAAGTGAATGGAACAACTGAGGTATCTTTAGAGAAACCATCCAATAAATTGACATTAAAAACAGTAAATGATGAAGTGATTACCATTGAACATGCTTATAAGTGTGTACTTGAAAACAAACGCAAAACCTGTACAGCTAAAGATGGGGAATTAATCATTTCGGAGAATAGCCATAAAGTGCAAATAAAGTCCCAATCCCTATATGATTGGCTCGTAGTAGGGTGGAGAAAAGAATTGAACGGACCTACCAAAGAAGAATTGCTTGAAGAAGCATTGTTTACTCGTTATTTAAATTATTTGGGTCCTTCTTATGATGACTTTTTTATGTGTCCAAAAATTAAGATTGAACCCATTGATGGGGATCCCAGGAGACATTTCATTTTTGCCAGTGCATTAAATTATGCAGGACACCACGGTGGAGATTTTGATAAACTTACTTTTTCTGTAAGGGATTCTAACCTAACAGGGTTACAAGTAACGAATGTAAAGATAGATAAACATATTTCGCAAGAAGAAACCCAAAAACAGTGCCAAAAGTTAGATTAAATATAGTTTTATACGACAGTGGTGTTTCTTCAAAATGAAAACAAGTTTGTGCAGGATTGTACTAACACTAACGGGTGCGTTGATCCAGGAAGGATTAACGCTATTTGTGTTGAATATAGCTAACACAATACAGTTTATCAGGTAAGATACTAAAGTTATGATTTTAGGAGATTGATATATGCCAATTGTTTTTAGAAAATCTATTTTAGATGATATCGAGGATTTACTTCCCATTCAAAGAGCTGCATTTCAGGAGGACTTGGAGAAGTATGAGGATTACGAAACCAATCCAGCTTGTGAAACCATTGAAAAATTGACGGAGAATATATTGAACTATCATCATTATACTATTTTAGAAGGTCGGGAAATTATAGGAGCGATTGATGTGAGGGGGAATAATGAACGTATGCATATTGATAAATTATTTATTAACCCATCTATTCAAAATAAAGGTTTAGGTACAGCTGCTATGAATTTTCTTGAGAAAGAATTTCCTAATGTAAAATTGTGGACCTTGTATACTCCTTTCCTAAGTTTTCGTAATCATCATTTTTATGAGAAGTTTGGATACAAAAAGACGAAAGAAGTTAAACTTACTTCCAAATTAATTCTTTTTAAATATGAGAAATCAACAGGATATATTTTTAATAATTAATTACCAAATCAATAAAAGATGAAATCAACTTTCTACATACGAAGAAAGTTGATTTCTTTATCTTATTTGAATTCCACTCATAGAAGCTTGTCAGCACATCCAAGAGGATAATTCTAAAGCAGCCGGCCAGTCCTTTTCCGTATCGTCACCGGCTCCAAAGGTCTACCCTCTATTCGAAGAAGGTTTTGAGCGAGTGCTATACCACCTCTTTTGTCACTCCATCAAAGTGAGGGGCTCTGAACAAAATACCTGGTAAAAACCTTAAAACAAAGCCTCTAAACCTAGAAGAGAGCCAACAAAACTATGGAATCAAACTTCCCTTTTTACACAAAGGGTGTATTCTTTTAGAAGAGATCGTCCCCTTTTCAAGGGAAGGTTAACGGAAAATGTTTGGTAATTATTTGAATATTCCCATAAAATAAGATGAAGGGGGAATATGAATAATGGAGAGGTTTGACTTCAGCCTTAACAATAAATACGTAAGACTGTGGTTTATCTGGATGCTTCCAATAATATTGCTTTCAGTAATATTATTTTTCCTTTTACCACTAAACTACCTTTGGATACCTTCCTATTTTCCGTTAATTGCTGTAATTATTTTTTCTGGTTGGGTGAAGTATGATAAGTACAAAAATAAAAAATAGTAATTATTCATTTCTATTGAAAAATAAACTATTAATATTACTAAGTATAATCTGTTTAAGTGGTTGTGTTAAAGAGACTGCAAATGTGTTTCCAAATAAGCTGGATATACCAGACAAAGGATTTTATACAGTATTTTTTATAAGCCAAGATAATCACTATACTGAAACGCTTCCCGACTTTCTTGACACAAAACCACCACATAAAATGCAAACGTTAAATCTTTACAATACTAAAGAATTCAATAGATTCTACAATAACCGATATAAGATCAATGTTTCCTCTTACTATATTTTTCTGGATTCAGAAGGAGAAATTTTTGAAACAGAACACACGAATGAGGCAAAGACATTTTTTATAAAAAATGTTTTATATTAAACTAAAATAATATTATTAGTGAGTAATCACGTATTGGCTCTTTTATCTACTTACTCAACTAGCGGGTGCTTTACTAAAAAGATGCAGGCATTGATCCAAGAAGGATTAGTGTCTTGTTTTATGGAAGTAAAGAATCAGGTTACTTAAGAGTATATTGGTTTTTATATGTTAATAGGTTAGTTAAGGTGAGAGGAGAAATAATATGGAGTTTATTATCACAATTAGTATTATTGCTTTAGTTGTTACAGGCATATCAATGGATATAAATATAAGAATAACAAGAGAGCAAAATAAAAAAATCATTGAATTACTAAAACAGTTGAACGAAAAGTAAAAGAACTTCACCTCAACTAACGGAGCAGGATTTGTATGAATTAGGGAGGGATATTAGTTGAGTGATAAACAATATAATTTAATCAAAGTTATATGCCTTATTGTAATTGCTTTTTCAAGTGTATTGATAGCTTTGGAACTTATGAGTATTAGTCAGATACTACACTCTATTGGACATTAAGAGTTAATCTTTTTTTCACTAACGGGGGTAAGAGGTGAAGATCAAACTGGATCAATAGCTCTTTTCTTAATTGAATAACGGAACAGAGTACTTCGAGAAGGAAGGGTGAAGTACGGCGGTAACGATGTAAGGAGGTATAGGCTGGTTCAATTGAGTATAGTCTAGCAAGTAATCTCACTGTTGAATAAGATGTATCCTACTTTAAAGAGTAAAGGTATATAAGAGTTTTATTTAGACAGTGGCTATAAAATTTAACAAAAAATCTGGAAAAAGAAATTTGGAGAGCCTAAAAAATGAGGTGATTTTATTTTAGAAAAACTTAGGAAAATTAATATGAAAACTGCTGTATTTATGGGGATTATTTTTTACTCTTTGACTATCTTAATCCACTTTCTTATTATAAGCAAAAGTATTCCATTCACATGGGTTAATGGTGGAAGGTCTGAATCATTCGCTGAACAGCTACCAATATCAGTTATAAACATCGTTATTTCTATTATTGGAGTAGTTTTTACGTTGACTGTTGGTAGAATTAAACTATATAAATACAAAAGAGGAATAACCGTTATATGTTGGTTTTTTGTTGTACTTTGGTCTTTTGGATTTATACAACAATTGTTTGGAACACCTTTTGAAAAAATGATTTGTTCGTTAGTATTGCTTATTGGAGTTATCTCGAACTTGCGTATGGCGATTGAAAAATAATAGATGAAACTATTTAATTAATAAGTTTGTGAGCAATTACACTTAAACTACAGGGGGGCTTTTGTTAAAAATTTGTGTTCCAAACCAGGTCAGTTATTAAAGGAATGTGTAGTTACATCTAGAAATATATTAATAATCACCTTATTTAAATTTGTATATTGAAAGGATAATAACTATGAAGGAAAAACTGTTAAAGTATCTAACTGAATTTACCTCTCACAGTGAAGAAGTACAACGTTCCATCCTTGATGCTTTACAAATTGAGAAATATAAAAGAGGAACCATTCTTCTACACCAAGGGGATGTTCCGGTTATCAAATGTTATTTTGTATTAAAAGGCTGTGTCAGACAGTTTTTTGTAGATGAGTATGGAAAAGAGGTTACATCGAATTTCTTTACGGAAGAACAAGCGATTCCCATCTTTAATGATAAAAGACAGGATGAGTTTTCAAGATTCTCTTATGCTTGTTTAGAAGACTCAATTCTAGTTGTTGGTGACCTTGATTCTGAGAAGGGGATGTATCATTCCTTTCCACAACTAGAAACGATGATTCGCAAAATGATGGAAATTAACATAAGTGAAGTACAAGAGGAATTCGCTGATTTCATCCATTCTTCTCCTGAAGAACGTTACAAAACCATCATAAAAAAACGCCCTCAGTTGGTTGACCGTGTACCACAACATCAATTAGCAAGTTTTCTAGGGATTACTCCTGAATCGTTAAGTAGAATTAAGAAACGAATAGAAAAGGACGATGATTAAAGATTTCGCACGGTTTTCAAATTGTCTCCCCTATAAAACAACAACCAAATAACAAAACTTCTCTCACCTAAAAACGAATTAATATGATTTTTGTTGAATGCATTCGTAAGGAATCAAAAGTACATAGCAGACACACAAACTGTGAAAATAAAAAAAGCAAGAGTAAGATTACTCTTCCTTTTTACCATAATTATAAAAATCTAGTTTGTTTGATATTTCCTTCAGAACCATATTTCGTTCTCTTTGAGCTTTAATCAGGCTAACTGCAAACCAAATAGAAAAACCAAGTACACCCAAATATAGGATAATCATAAATAAAAAAGGTATGATAGCTAACGCTTCCATGCTGTAACTCCTCCAATCAAATGTTTAAGTCCACTCTTTGTACCTTTTAAAATGAAACATTAATTAAAGTTATTCAATTTATGAAATAACAGTACAACAAAAATTGGGAGCGATGGAATTGCAGTTAAAGAAGTTTAATAGTTGAAGGGAATAATCTTGTCAATGAGAAATAAACTATACAATAGGAAAAATAGATTAGAAGAATAGAGGGGAGAATATGAAAGAAAGGAAAGAAAAAAAATTCAATGTTCCAGTTGGTTCTAAAGGTGCGATTACTTTTGGATCTGCTTTAGCCATTACCATATCTTGGAGTATCCATAAATCCATTCTATGGGCTATCATTCACGGGTTCTTTAGTTGGTTTTACGTTATTTATTATATTTTGACTAGGTAAGACTTTTGGGCAATTTCTATAAATGATAGATCTCAATTAATTGATCGTTGTTAGAATATTCTCTTTCCTGTACGACCATTTGGTGTAGATGAATTTCCGATAAAACTAGCGGCTTTAGCATGCAATAAGTGCTGAAGCCGCTGAAGTCATTTTGATAATTAAGAATCTCAAAGTCAAAGCGTTTTTCAACTGCTAATCGTTCTTTCCTTTGCATCTTGAATGATAATTTGGTATTTCTGATTGCCCGTTTTTTTAGGTAATCCAGCTCGTTTAATAAAGTCATCTACTAGCAACTCTAGTTCTTTTATTTTTTTAGATTGGTCTTTGGTTAATGTTGTTCTAACAAAAAGGGTGAATTGTTCTGGTTTATATTTATAACCTAGATTCTTGTACCCAAAATCCTCTATTGTTGATAATGTATATTTTAAATACAGGGGATAGTGTGAGGATACCTTCCTATATGAAGCACAAATGGGAAAACAATTTTAAACAAACAGCATCCATTTTATTTTCCGTTACTCCACCGTCATTTTAAAAGTCATTACTTCAACTAACGAATGCAAGAGGTGAAGATCAATTTGGATTGCAGCTCGTATTCTTATTTTACTAACGGACCAGGTTAGTTTGATTAGAAAGTTCTCTAGGAAGAGTATTCTTAAAGAATAAGAATCGACCACTTTCTAAATGATCGTTCTTTTATTACATAAGTAGGAATGTTTATGGGATTTTTAAATTATACAGTAATTACCACTTTACCTTGAGCGTGACCTTCCTCAAAATATTTAAATGCTTCCGTTACTTCACTTAACTTATACCGTTTATCAATTATTGGTTTTACTTTACCAGTCTCAAGTAATTCTTTTACATAATTTAAGTCTTTTTGATTTGCTCTCTGTAACAGGTTACTTATTTTCTTGCTTCCAGTCATTGAGATAAAAGGTCCAAGAAATAGTGTTTGAAAATACTGGGATTCGGAACCTCCTACGTGAACGAAATTTCCATTTGGTTTTAGTACACGTTTATAAGCTGAAATGGAATTAGAACCGTTCACACCAAGAATCAGATCATAACAATCATTATTTTGGGCAAAATTCTCTTTTGAATAATCAATGATATGGTCTGCTCCTATCGAACGCAATATCTCTATATTTCTTGTACTACACACACCTGTTACTTCGGCACCAAATGATTTGGCGATTTGTACCGCGAAAGTACCGACACCACCAGATGCCCCATAAATTAATACCTTCTGTCCCGATTTAATCTTACCTTTATCACGTAGTCCCTGTAAGGCAGTCACACCTGCCATAGGTGACGCAGCAGCTTCCTCGAAGGAGATATTGGTTGGTTTTAGAGCTAAAGCATTTTCGGGGACTGTTACATATTCAGCAAAACCACCCCATCCACAACCAGAGAGATCTCCAAATACTTCATCACCTACTTGAAATAGCTTAACGTCTTTACCAACAGCTTCAACTGTACCAGATATGTCACCTCCTGGAACAGAGTATTTTGGTTTCGTTAGTCCGAAGGCAAAGCGGGCTAAGAAAGGTTTACCTTTCAAAAGAACTAAGTTACCAAAGTTCAAGGATGCAGTATGAACTCTTACCAATACTTGATTATCGCTTGGTAAAGGTTTTCCTATCTCCTTTAATTCAAGTACATCTGGTGATCCATATTTATTACAAACGATTGCTTTCATAAAAACTCCCTCCAATTTCTTTAAAATAATTGGCTTTTAAAAATAAGTTTCCTTGTTTTAAATTTATTTAATAGTAACAAGGGGATAGAGACCTTTCATTGACTTAAGTTAATTTTTAAAGACTTTAGAGAATTTTTTTGGTTATTACATATTTGGTGTTTCTTAGAGGAGGAAGAATGTGAAATGGGGGAAGGTTTGTGATGTTACGGTGGGGTTAATGAAGTAAATAGTAGTCCATTTTTCATTATCGGTACTAAACGGGTTAAACACATAACTGTTTAAAAAAGGGGTGATGATAATATTACTGGAATCTTGCTAGGAGAGATTTATGGTTAATGATAAATATGTTAGTTTAGTCGATAAAAACGGTAATGAAATTGAAAAATTAGTATATGAAAGAATCGATATATGGAAAGAGTATGTGCTATTCAGTGAACTATGGTGGTTAGGTGTCGCTCTTTCCATTATCCCTTGGATAATTTGGTTTTTAATAAGAAAAAAGGATAGTGCAGACCGTTTGATGTATGCGGCATTATTTGTAATGGTTATTTCCCTTTGTTTAGATGTATTAGGTGATCAATTAGGAATATGGAGCTACCGTTATAATGTGATACCTGTTCTACCAACATATTTGCCTTGGGACATTACATTAATGCCAGTAACAGTAATAGTAATTCTTCAGTTTAAACCAGAGGGAAATCCATTTGTTAAAGCTCTCATATTTGCAATAATCAGTTCCTATCTAGCCGAACCTTTCTTTAATAAGCTTCAAATTTATAATCTCAAGCATTGGAAATATACTTATTCTTTACCTATTCAAATTTTGATTTATTTGCTTGCACACTATATCACAAAAAAAGACAATTTTGCTTTATTAATAAAGAGTAAAAAAGTGGAGCCAAGAAGTTAAGACCTAACTGAACATAACACCTTCCTACTTAAGCGAAAAAAGTGCGATTCTTCAATACAGAAGGATCGCTTTTTCCTTGTTGAAGGTGATGGATAGGTTAATTGAAGAGGAAAATGTTTTAGTTTGCATTGAGGTAATCATGATTAGGAAAATTATATGTGATATTTAGTTGGAATCCATGGAAAGATATAGTTAATAAATTCCTTTAAAAGAGAAGGATGAATGAATGAATCTTGAGAGATGGATTTTAGTAGGAGTTATTTTTGTTACTATTTTAGCAATATTTACATTAATACCAAGAAAGAGAGCAAGGGAAGCTTGGGTCCTATTGCTATTTCTTCAAGTTATTACTTGGCCAGCTGGTTTATTTGTAGTGGAGATGGGATGGATTGAGTATCCGATTCAACTTTTAAAAAGAACAAATCAATATAACCGAACAAGCTTAACATTTGAATTTTTCATTTTTCCAATTGTAGCTATCATCTTTAGTTTATATTTTCCGAATGTCAAAAGGTTAGGGGCAATTATTTATTACGTGTGTTATGCGGGGTTTTTTACATGTATTGAGGTATTGCTTGAAAGAACAACCAGGCTTGTAGAATACCATGAGTGGACATGGTATTGGACATTAATTACTGTTATCATTTCTTTATTTTTGAACCATAAATACTATCTGTGGTATAAAAAAAAGTTAATTAAGGTGAAAGCTTGATGAGTGTAGAATTTTTCGTTTTAGTGATTTTATGGGTTATATCTATTATTACACTGTTAATAATCTCCAAAGGAAGAACACGATTAACTCAAATCACCTTCTTATTTACTCAAGCATTAGCATGGATTTTTGAGTTTATCATCACCTTCTTTAAACTGGTTGAATTTCCTTATAGGGAATTTAAGGTTGCAACCGAAATGAGTTTTTCACTATATTACATCGTTTTTCCTACAGTTGGCGTTTTGTTTATTCTGTATTATCCTAAACAACTTAATAAATTAAAGCTACTATTTTATTATTTGTTTTTTTCAATGGTTATTCCAATTTTTACTTTCTCTTTAGAAAGGTATAGTAAGCTTTTTCATTTCATTAACTGGAACTGGACTGTCCATGTATTAGCAGACTTGCTCATTTTTTATATTTTAAAGACTTTTATATTTTGGTTTCAAAAAGGTTTAAAGAGTTAAGTACTTTTCGGAGTAAATAACTGGTACATAGTTTTTTGTAGTTAGTATATTTATTTCCCTTCAATTTACGAGCCCAAGAGTTGAAGATCAATGTGGATCGCAGCTCTTTTTTTATTTTCAAATGAATCAGTATAGTGAATAAAGGAATATTTAATTAGTGTGATGAATTTTCTACTATAGGTACAAAAATATTTTGAAGGCCTTTTCAATAGAAAAAAAGGGAGAGCTTTTTTGAAAAACTCAATATTATATTGGAGGATATTTGTCATTGTGATGCTAGTGGTCCTTTTCTTGACGGATGTGATAAGTTCATTCATTTTCCTATCCTTTTTATCAGGAATCCTTTTCTTTGTAGGGATTCCTTGGTTATTTACTAAGGTAACCAAGAAATAGCGTTTAGTTTGTCAGAATATGAACATAAAGTAATAAAAGTAGGGTATTGCTTTATATTATTGAACTAAAGAAGGAAGTTACTTTTTCAAATTCAAATAAAGGAATAAAAATATGTACGTAATACACCGATGGTTTGAAGTAAAGCAAAATGTTATAATTAGAAAAAATATTCATGAAAGAGGTGATGGACATCATGAATACTGCCAAGGAACGCTTACTAAAAATCATTGATGAAATTCCAGAGCAAGAAGTCGATAAAATTTTAGACTTTGCTGAATATTTAAAGGCAAAAAAAGAAAAAAGTTTATCAGTGGATTTAACAAAAGCAAGCGAGAGTAGCATAGATTTTTGGGATAATGATATAGACGATGAGGTTTGGAATGATGCATAAACAAGGTGACATTGTTTTAATCCCAGTACCATTTAGTGACTTATCAAATAGAAAACAACGTCCAGTACTCATTATTTCAAACGATGATTATAATAATATGACTGATGATATTCTTGTTGTTGCAATTACATCACAATTAAAAGACCTTGATTATTCAGTCATGATTGAACAAAAGGACTTAAACGAAGGTACACTTAAAGCTATATCAGCAGTGAGAGCAGACAAGGTTTATACACTTTCAAAAGGAATTATAAGAAAAAGATTTGGCAAAGTAAATACAGAAGTATTAAATAGTGTACGGACTAAAATAGAACACTTAATAAAATAATAACACTTAATGGAATATAAATAATACTTTACACTTCATAGATAGAGGGGCTGCTGCAATAAGCAGTCTTTTTTTGTGCTTTAGAAAACTATATAATTTTCATATTGTGGGTAACTATTACAGTTTATTTTGTCCGCGTCCAGCTACAGCACCTAGCCCCTCGAGGTCAAATATTGCCCCCATGCAACAAGGTTTCCGTAGACCCACTCAATATTCCAATGTTAATCTAATTTGGCAATAAAAATTAATAATTGGGGACGGAAAAGATGAACTTTAGTGGAATATTAATACTTTCATTTGGAATCGCAATGGATGCATTTGCGGTTGCTATTACAAGTGGAAGCGTTTTAAAGGAAAGATTTCGTTTAAATAATATATTAAAGATAGGTTTGTTTTTAACCTTTTTCCAAGCATTCATGCCATTAGTTGGTTGGGGCTTTGGTAGTCAATTTAGTTTCTATATCAAAAATGTAGATCATTGGATTGCATTTTTTCTGTTAGGAATAATCGGTGTAAAGATGGTCATAGATTCAATTAATAGTCAAGAAGATGAAGGCTCTCCTATTAATCCATTAAATAATAAAGTATTAATCTATCTTTCCTTAGCAACGAGTATAGATGCTTTAGCAGTCGGTGTTGGTTTTGCGTTTTTAAACGTATCTATTTTGTTTTCAATTATTTGTATAGGAATTACAACGTTTTTATTATCGATCATAGGCATCTTTATTGGAAAGCTAAGCGGGGAAAGACTAAAAAAGAAAGCAGGGATTTTTGGTGGATTTGTTCTTATATTAATCGGATTAAAAATTCTTTTAGAACACTTGGGCATAATTTTCAACTAAATGGTTCGGATTGTTGAGGGAGGAAATAAATGGTAGTATAGCGAAGTGTTGGGGGGAGTCTTTTTATAAAGGGGATAAAATGATGGAACAACTACTAATCAACATAATCATCTTTTCTTTAGGCTATTATCATTCCAAAATGAGAAATAAACAATTCTCCTCTCTTCCATTAACAAAACCATTTAGTCTAAAGGAGAAGGTTTCATTGGTGTTCATGCTGTTTTTTATATTTATACTTACTGGTTTGGCGCTTGGATAAAGAGACCATAAGCTAAGGGGTATTTTGTTTAACCTAATTTTCCCTATATTATAGTTAACTAACGTTTGTTATTTATGTTATCATTATAAAAACGCATGTCATTTTTTTAAAAATGTAAATGGGAGAGATCATCGGTGAATCAATTAAAACACTACACTTTAGAAGAAGTATCTGAAGGGGTTTTTGCTGCTATAGCCAAGAATTCAGGGGGTGCTTGTTCCAATTCTGGAATTATTGATTTGGGGGATCAAACCATTATATTTGATACATCTTTTACGATCCAAGCAGCTCAAGAATTACGTCAAATTGCCGAACAAGTTACCAAGAGCCCTATTACATACGTGATTAATAGTCATTGGCATGGAGATCACATTCGTGGAAACATGGTGTTTAAGGACTGTTCCATTATCGCTTCACAAAAAACCAAAATGAAAATAGATGAAACACACCCATCACTATTAAAAGAGCATAAGGAATCTATACATCAGTACAAAGACCATGTTACTAATCTACGTAAAAATAGAGAACTAGAGGAGGATAAAGAAGAAATTGAATCTTTAACAGATTCCATTCTTCAAATGGAAGAAATCATTTCAACTCTTCCTGAAGTTGAGTATATTAGCCCAAGTCACACATTTAATGAAGGTATGACCATAAAAGGGTCTCAATTAACAGCCCAACTGATTTCTGTTGGACAAGGACATACTGAAGATGACAGCATTTTATTTATACCTGAACGAGGAGTTTTATTTACGGGAGACATATTAGTAAAAAATACACATCCATATATGCTAGATGGTAATGTTTTTGAATGGTTAGAGTCTCTAAAAAAAATCTCAGAATATCCATGTTCCCATTGGATACCTGGGCATGGAAAAGTGGGGAAAATAGGTGACCTTACTACTCTAGTAAATTATATGACTGAGATGATTCAATTATCAAAGCAGAATACAGATGTACCGTTAATTGACATACCAGAACCTTATTCAAGCTGGAAAGGGAGGCAGACGTTCTACTCAAATATAGAGGTTATTCGCACCCAGTTGAAATAATGAATAAAGAGGTACCCAAAATTTCGATTTACAAACTATGCCCAAAAACATATAGAAGCAGGAATGGTTGATTTATATAAAGGAGACATTAGCTCCCTACCTTTCAGTGATTCTTACTTTGATAAGGGTATTTTTCAGTTCATACTCTCTACTTTTGGACTGACATTAACCAAGGACTTTCAGAGGCTTACAGGGTTTTAAAACCAGGTGGCAAACTATTCTTATCTATTACCGATAAATTACAAATGGAAAAAATGCCAAGAACACAAAAAACTTTCATTTACTACATACAAAAGAGATAGAAGAAATATTAATAAATAATAAGTTCCAAAACATAAAACTACCTCAAAAAGGTGTGTATTGGTGTATAGAAGCAACAAAATAGTGGAGAGGGGAAGAGAAACTAGTAAGGTCTCCATTTATTGGTGAACAATGAATACATAAGAGGAGGAATAAAAATGATAAATTATCCATTCTTAGAAAAAGGAGCAACGGTTGGGGTTACTGCTCCATCATCAGGAGTACCAAGTGAATTACATGATGTGTTGAAGACTGCATGTAATCGTATGGAAGAGAAGGGATATAAAGTCATCATTAGAGAAACTACTTGGAAACAAGATAAAGCGAAATCTGCACACGCTAAAGAGCGTGCAGATGAATTTAATCGGATGATGCTGGATGAAAATATCCATATTATTATTCCTCCTTGGGGTGGGGAACTACTCATTGAGACACTTGAATATATTGATTTTAATAATCTGCAGAATAAGTGGGTATTAGGTTATTCAGATATAAGTATGTTATTGCTGTCCATCACATTGAAAACTGGATTAGCTACGGCTCATGGAACAAACTTGGTTGATTTAAGAGAGGAATATTCTGATGAGACGACAGCCATGTGGGAATCTGTTTTATCAACCAAAAAAGGTGAATCTATCATTCAACACTCGTCCAAAAAGTATCAAAAGGAATGGCAACATGATAAACCAACTCCGTGTGTGTTCCATTTAACAGAACAAACTAATTGGAAATCAGCTCTAAACAATCTTGTTAAGATTCAGGGGTACTTACTTGGAGGATGCATTGATGTCATAAGACATTTGGTCGGTACACCATATGGAGATGTACAGAATTTTAAAGAAAATTATATTAAGGGACAACCAATAATTTGGTTTCTGGAAAATTGTGAGTTATCAACCACTGATCTGCGTAGGTCCCTCGTACAAATGAAATTAGCTGGATGGTTTGAAAATTGTTCTGGCATAATGTTTGGTAGAAGTCCTGCGAATACTCCTGTTAATAACTATACAGTTGAAGATGTTTATAAAGAGCTTTCAGAAGAAATTCAAATACCTATTATTTACGATATTGATTGTGGACATGTTCCTCCGCAAATCACCTTTATAAATGGGGCCTACGCAGAAATTCAATTGGAAAATGGGCGAGGAACAGTAATACAACATTTCAGGTGAAGTTATTTTCTTATGAGTAGAACATGGGTAACATAGTTCAAGGTGTTTTTTCATTAACGGGTGCGATGCTGCTTCTAGAAGCAAGCATCGCTTTTTTGTAATTGACTTTCAGGGCAGTTTAATTGAATGCAACTGTAGTAAGGCGCTTATTAGTTTACTTGAAAAATACAACTTTATTATCTCTATACAGAAATATCAATTCATAGACTCTCTCGAAACTTTCACACAACCGTTAAATATCGCAAACTTTTGTATACAACTGTTCAAAGCTGTTCGCAATTGTGTTGTATGCTTCACACCGTTCTCGTACCAGATGTTTTTAACAACGAGTGTTTCAGTTTTTCTCTCCGCGATAATCTCTGCTCGTCCTATGAAACTCTCACCATACAATAGAGGCAGCACATAATAGCCGAACTTTCGTTTAATTGCAGGCGTGTAAATCTCCCATGTGTATTCAAAGTCAAACAATTCACTGATAAGTTTTCTGTCCCAAATTAAATTATCTAGCGGAGCAATAAGCTCACAACGCAATTTTGGCTTCTGATTTTGCAGAACGGCTTCAATAAGCGGTAAATCCTCCACGAGGCAATAAAGCACATCCTTCATTTGCTCCACGGCAATAGGAACAATTCGAGCTTCGTGTAATAGCTGACGGAAAACCTCTTTCCGCTGTGCTGATTTCAGTCCCCATATATTCAACCATGCATCTGACGCACGATTCCATAAGAGGCCAACCGAGCCGATTCGACGTAGTACCCGCCACTTATGATGCTCTAGCTCATCTTCCAGCGGTTCTGATGCATTCAGCAGGTTTGGCTGTATGTACTTTTTGGCAATATCGTAATATTTACGCGTTCCTTTTTTATGATGGATAATCAACTCACCAGTCGAATACATCTGTTCAAGCACGGATCGAGTTGAATTGTTTCCACTGCTCCAGTGTATGGCCGATTGCCAAGAGAAATCTCCATCCAATTTTAAATCGTCCGAACTTATTGCACCGTGAATTTGGATATGAGCCCGTACTTGTGCTGTCAACGCTTCCATTTCGGGATAGCGTACGGCATGTTGTCGGGCGGCCTCCCTGTATCGCTCAAAATACGGCCAGTCCTCGACAGGGATAATGGCGAGGTTCTTATCGGGATAATCGACAAGGCTTCTATCCTCATACAGCAAATCGGTGAGCATTCCCTTAGTAAATCCTTTGATTCGAGACTGTAACACCAATTCAGCGTTTTTTCCGCAAACATCGATGGGGTCGTATTGAATACAGCCAACTTGCCGGGCAAAATCCAAAACGCCTTGCTTCCCGCTAAATTTATATTCGTCCAAAAGTCCATGTTTCAACAACAGAAATTGCCGTGCCTGGCGGTTTGTTAATTGGATCATTTGCTCAACTACCTCTAGTTTAGTTTTTTTATTATATTACAGTGGGGATAGAGGGAAAAGACCAAGTGTGGTCGTCTTAGGATATAGATGGTGAAAAGTATATTTTTGTTACATAAACTGTAAAAAGTAAAAAGCCGCCAATTTTGGGCGGTTATTTTTTTGCATTTAATTATCGAAATATTACTTAAATAATTTGTACTTTTCTTATTACTTCCGGATAATACTATCTTCAAAAAACAAAGTGAAAAGGATACAAAAGGGGAGAAATATCTCGCAAATGCATCCTATGAAATATATATCACCTATAGTAATTTATTTTGCTTCTAACCAGTTTTGTGACCATTTTTCCATCTCTCGCATGAAAGGTTCAAGAGCAATTCCTTTTTCAGTCAATGAATACTCGATTCGAACTGGAGTTTCTGGAAAAACTTCTCGTTTTACAATGCCTTCGTTTTCAAGATCCTTTAACCTTTCTGATAGGACTCTACCACTGACACCGATGGATGATTCAATACTACAAAAACGCTGTGGACCAGATAGAAGCTGGTAAATGATTAAACCTGTCCATCTTTGGCTCAATAAACCCATAGCTCTTTCAAATCTAGGACAAATCGACTTATCCAATTAAATCAACTCCTTACTTATATATTATAAACTGCTTTGAGAAATTATTGAATAATTTTTTGTAAAAAAGTTACTTGACTATACTAGTTTATAATAATATACTAACTTACATAAAGTAACTAACTAACAAATTGTGTTTAAATCCTATAAATCATCAGGAGGTAACTTAAATGAATTTTCATCGTGAACCTATTACATTTGTAGGTCAAGTAAACCTAAAGGTACAAAGTCTAGAACGTTCAATTGCTTTTTATAAAGAAATTATTGGTTTTACGGTGCTGGAACAAACATCAAGATTCGCTACATTTAGTGCGGATGGAAAAACAGCTTTATTGTCAGTAGAACAACCAGAACAGGTCGTTCCAAAACAAGGAAGGACGACGGGGTTATATCACTTTGCTCTTCTTCTACCTAAGCGAACGGATTTAGCTAAAATTGTGCAGCATTTTGTGGAAATCGGCATACAGTTGGGTTCCTCTGATCATCTAGTAAGTGAAGCTCTTTATTTATCTGACCCGGATGGAAACGGAATTGAAATCTATGTAGACCGGGACCCTTCCGAATGGAATTGGAGTAATGGAGAGGTAGAAATGACAGTGGATCCATTGAATTTCCCGGATCTCTTATCAGTTGGGAAACAGCAGTCATGGAAAGGTCTACCGGCTGAGACGGTCATGGGGCATATCCATTTACATGTGTCGGAATTGAAAAAGACAGAAGAGTTTTATATTAAGGGGCTTGGATTTGAAGTCGTAAACCGATTCGGTTCTCAGGCACTTTTTATTTCGGATGGCAAATACCATCATCATATTGGTTTAAATACTTGGAATGGCGTAGGTGCACCTACACCTCCTCCTAATAGTGTCGGGCTTGAATCATTTACCCTAATGCTTTCAAGTGAGGAAAAGAAAAATAACATTATTTCACAGTTGAAGGAAATTGGGGCATCCGTAACAGAAGATAATGGTTCTGTCGTAACGACAGATCCTTCAGGAAATCGTATTCGCTTAATTGCTAATAAATAAATAGGCTGGGGATAAAAAAATCTAGGTGGTGTAAATAATGGGGTTTTTAAGCAAGTTTTTTGGAAATCAAAATAAGGAGGAAGTAACAATGACAAATGAAAAATTAAACATTGGTATTATTTTAGGGAGCACACGCCAAGGGCGAGTGAGTCCACAAGTAGGAGAATGGGTGAAAGAAATTGCTAATCAACGCGGAGATGCGAATTATGAGATTGTAGATATTGCTGATTTTAACTTACCTTTTTTAGGAACAACTGATGGATCAGAACCTGGTATTGCAGCTTGGAATGAAAAATTGGCTAACTTGGATGGATTCGTATTCATTGTTCAAGAATACAATCACAGCATCACAGGCGCATTAAAAAATGCACTTGATTTTGCTCGAGAAGCCTGGAATAACAAGGCCGCTGGTATCGTTAGTTATGGTTCAACTGGTGGAGCTCGTGCAGCTGAACATTTACGTGGAATTTGCGGAGAATTAAAAATTGCTGATGTTCGCACACATCCGACATTAAGTTTATTTACAGATTTTGAAAATGGAACGAAATTTAAACCACAAGAATTACATCTTAATAATGTTAATACTATGCTTGAGGAAGTTGTTGCATGGAGCGGTGCTTTAAAAACATTGAGATAAAAACGAGATTGTAAGTCTGACATTCAATTAAACTATTTTAAAAAAATCATAGTCATAGAGGAGAATGAATAATGGGACAAAAATATGAAGTGAGTTTATTAATTATTCGTGTAACGAGAACTCTAGTACAAGAATAAGTGCTTAACCTATACGCGTTTAAATTTATGTGACAAATACGTAGAAGTGCATTAGTAATATGAATGTTAGGGACAGGGAAAACCTGTCTCTTTTCTTTTATCTCGGGAAAGAATAAGGCTATGATATGACAAAACAATAGCTGATATTGGGGTGGACAATACCTAAGCACAAGAAAGTAAGGTAAAGTATGATTCTCTAGCAGATTATAAATTATCTTAATATCTTGAATGCTTCAGCAACTTTACGAGCAAAGTTTAGAGGTGGTTCAACCGATTGAAAGTGGATATAAAGAATTTTCGGTTCTGTGTACAGCCAATGATTATGAAGTGCGCTAATGATTATACCATTTTTAACTAGAATATTAATAAATGCTGGTATTTCTTCTTCGAGGATGACTGTTTCACCAAGATTAAGTGCATTTCCTTCATAATCCAAGGATTCAAATGAAATTTCTGCATGAAGTTCCCCACGACTGGGACGACCTTGAATGGTAACATTTAAATTACGCTCAATTTCTACCGAACAAACTTTAAACTCGTCCAAACATGTAGATTCCTTTACACATAGACTAATAGAAACTGTTCAAAGGAGGTGATCGTGAATGGGTCTCACATGTTCATGTGGGTTCATTATCCCAGGCCTACAACCAATAGGACCTATTATCGTTGTATACTTTGATAATCAAGAGCAGCGTTTAGGTTCCATCACGTATCTTGTAAATGTTTGTGCTGAACAAATGGAGCAAAGTTTCGTTAATTTCTCATTTGATGATAACAGTGGGTTAAGTTCTGACCGTAGTTTTTCATTTGAATCATCTCAAATTCGGGAAGTAATTTGTAATATACAAGAAGGAAATTGTGTAATTGATGTACTAGGGGATGGGCTCATAACAGGTGAAACAGAGCCTAGGCCGTTTCGCGTAACATTAACACTTGATCCCGATTTAGAAACACTAGTAGTGGATTTTGCTGTTTCTGAATATGCATTCTCTGGATTTGCCCAATACCTTCAAGAGGATGTTACAACATTTGGATGTGATGAAGTTATTTAAGTAAAATTTATAATTCACGGTATTAATTCACAGAAGTACGGTGTTCTACCATGACTACCGCTATTTAAGTAAATATAATAATAGGTCATCAATTTTACGAACTGGAGCGTTCATCCAAAAAGGATTGAACGCTCTTTTTGTTGAAGTTATTGTGCTAACGAAAGATGTTTATTTTATCATACAAAATGACATATATATGTTACAAAAAGCCGTTAGCTAACATATAATTATGTTAATAAAGAATAAGGAGGATATAAATGGGTCTATATAAAACATCAAAGGTAGAGGATGAACGTATCACCAATATTAAAAACAAGATTTACGCAGAAATTTATATTTTGGTTAGTGTGATTTGCAGTATTTCTTTTGTGGTGAAATATTTTATATATGGTATTGGTATTGAAGTTGTAGCGACGGAATTAATTATTTTGATTCTAAGTGGCAGTTATTATTTATATCGGTCAACCAAGTTGGGGATTTATTCTGCTGAGGTTGAAATGCATGATAGCAAAAGCAAATGGCCCCAGAAAAAGAAAAACCTATACTTCGGTGTTGCACTTGGTATTGGTATTGCTCTTGTTTTTGGTATCAATAGTGCGGTACAGTATGCAGAGGGAGTACGTCAAAGTATTTCATACTTCTTTTTGACTGCTGCGGTCTCATTGATGATCTATTTACCATTTTTCCTCATCATTCTTGTGGTCGGTCATGACGTGATCAAAAAAAGAAGTGACAAGGCGATAAACAAAATTCTTGATGATGACGAATCTGGTGATGATGATGAAAAATATTAAATTAAAATTGGCTAGGGTAGAACATGACTTATCACAGGCAGAATTAGCAGAGCGAGTAGGTGTCTCTCGTCAAACAATCGGACTAATTGAGTTAGGTAAATATAACCCTACACTCAACCTGTGCCTAGCAATCTGCCACACACTAGGCAAAACTCTGGATGAATTATTTTGGGAAGAACCTGAATGATACAATTCAGCTAACCATATGAATTTATATATACTCAGTGGAACATATGCTATTGTAATTAGAGTAAAGAGTGCGTGAATCCATGAAGGAATCATGCACTTTTGTTGAAGTTATCCAAAAATTGATTTATGTAGCCAGGATCTCCGTTTTGTCGGCGGAATCCATAGAGTGCCATAGTAGACAAATCTGGATGGTATCAGGCACCATCCAGATTTATTATAAGATTTTCACACTAATAGGATAGAGATAAGGTTCCTTTGGTGGACTGATTGATTTCCACTCAGTAATTTTGATGTAAGGAAGTTCCATTCCATTATAGTTCGTAATATCCAGCACACCATTTGCCTCAATCCATGTGTCCTGTTCAATGTTAGATGCTCCTGATAATTCTGAGAGGAATCCGATAATGCTAGCATCTGCAACACAATGAGTGACCAGAAATCTTGAAAGAACAAACTGATTATCTTGGAATCCTTCTTCTTTATAAACAAATCCCTTTAATTCAATTTTTCTTCCTTTGAATTTTTTGACATCTTTACTGATTTCCTCGTAATAGGTGTTATAAACAAAGTCATTCATTTCAATATTGGAAGCTAGCTCTAGCTTTTGTTTTATCTGATCAAATTCTTCCTTTGAAATTACTTCCTGGTTTGCGGCTAAACCAGGATCCAGGGGATTATCATCAACCTGAGTATCACTTTGTGTAACTTGGTCAGTATCTGTTGAATCCTGGTTACTTGTATCTTTTTGAGAATCTTTTTGAGAAGAGTTTTGGCTGGATAATACCGCCATGCCTCCTTTTTTTGCTGCAATTGAGGAATCTAGAACCTTTGCAGGAAGAAGAAATCCGGTTATCAAGGGAATAATGATAATCATATAAGATACTAGCTTCTTAGTATTAAAAGCTGATACCCCATGGTCATGTCCGCATACATGATCTTCATGATGACAATGCCCATCGCTATGTTCTTTCACACTCCAAATTCTTGTTATTTGGATAAAAAACAAGATTAAAAAAATGACGGATGCGGATTGACTTAAACCGACATATTTGGGGTTAATGAACTTGGTAATCTCCCCGGTAAAATGAAGTTTGAAGAGCATCGCTGAAAAAGCTAGTAAAATCATTGCCCTGAAAGCCTGCTGATAAGAAAATTTCACAGATTTCCCTCCCTATAGAAAACTTTGCAGCATCATAATTGTAATAAATACCGTAGAAATAACTAAAGCCAGCATACCTATAACAAATTTAAAGCGGAAAACGCTAAGCATCATTAGCGTATTTTTTAAATCGATCATTGGACCAAATATTAAGAAGCCTAAAATTGATGAAATAGGGAAAATACTACTGAAGGAAGCACCGATAAAGGCATCTGCTTCAGAACATAAGGATAAAACGTAAGCTAGTCCCATCATTACGAGTAAAGAAGTGACTGGTCCATTTCCTACTTCCAATAGCGCCTTTGCTGGCAAATAGGTTTGGACAAATGCTGCTAAAAAAGCACCCATGACAAGAAATTTCGCCATATCAAAAAATTCGTCAATCGAATGGGTAAGCATGGACCAAAATCGGTCAGTAAATGTCTTTCTTTCAGTGTGAACATGCGAATGAGCAGTCTCTAAGCTAATTGACGCTTTTAATTGGCTGCCTTTAAAAATAATGCTTACTGCCAAAGCAACCAAAATAGCGATCAGGAAACCTAAACCCATTCGAAGTCCAGCCATTTTAAAACTGTTTCCAAATGCCATATAGGTAGAGGCAATGACAATGGGGTTGATTAACGGACCCGTTAACATAAAACCCATAGCTGCATGAATGGGTACACCCTTTGATATAAGTCTACGAACAATTGGGACGATTCCGCATTCACAAGCTGGAAAAAGTGCTCCAACGATACAACTCATAACGACGGCCATTACTTTATTTTTAGGAATCCATCTTTGAATATGTTCTTCGGTTACAAAGATTTGAATCATTCCAGCAATTAGAACTCCTATTAACACAAAAGGAAGAGCCTCGATTAATATGCTTAGAAAAATAGTATTCAAATTCAACAAAGATGGTGGAATAGAAAAAGTGCCACTAAAACCTGTCATATATGAAAAAAACAGAAGAGTTAAACCCACGATCGCTAAGCCAGTAATATCAATAATATTATCACGTATAATCTTATTCATTGTTACCTCCTTATAATAGCCGATTACCGCATTTAATCTATTAATTCTATAAATACATATTAATAGATTATGAAAAAAATTGATTTATTGTTTCAGAATAATTAATAGACTCTAGGCTTGTCAAAGAGATATTTAAAAAGAATCCTTTCCAACAAGTGGGAGGGAGATAATTTTATATATATTCCTTATCATGGAAGTTAGTGGATTATTAATTATTTAAAGCCGTCTTAATGGTTTGTAAGTTCATTCGCATGATGCTGAAATAGTCATCTTTTTGTTTAATGTTTTCTTCTGTGATGGATTCAAGATTATGAAGGGATAGTGATTCTGCTCCTAATTCCTTTTGAATAATCTTTGCCACTTTTGGTGATACACTTTGTTCAAAAATAACATATTGGATATTATGTACCTTTGATTCTTCAATAATATGTTGTAACTCTTTCTGAGATGGTTCTTGGGTCGGAGATAAACCATTTATAGCAATTTGTTCAATTCCATAACGTTCTTCCCAATATCCATAGGCTTCATGAGCTACTAATATATACTTTGTTTTAGAATTTTCTATTGCTGTCTTAAATTCTTCGTCGAGTTTTTCCAATTCATTTTTTAACCGAATAAAATTGCTTTCAAATTCTGAAGAATGTTCTGGCTGTAATTCACTCAAACTATCTTTAATGTTTTCAGCTAATTCGATTGAACGAATAGGATCTAACCAAATATGAGGATCATAGTCACCGTGATTATGTTCTTCTTCTTCATGCTCATGACTATCAGCCTTATCGCTTTCGTCTTCATGTTCATGACCCTCAGCCTCAGCGCTTTCCTCTTCATGATGATGTTCCTCGTTTATAGAGGATTCTAATAGTTCAATCCCTTTTCCTGCTTCTAAAATAGTAACTTTTTCTTTTTTCAGAGATTCACCTGCTTTTTCTGCAAACCCATCTATTCCAACTCCAGTGTAGATAAATAAATCAGATTTTGCCAGAGCAATCATGTCTTTTGTAGAAGGTTCAAAAGAGTGAGCATCTACATTCGGTGGGTAAATACTTTGTACATCAACATAGTCACCTCCGATTTTTTTCGTGAAATCTTCAAGAGGATAAATCGTTGTATAGATGGTTAACTTTTCAGTTTCGTTTTTTTCCAATTTAACAGTCTCCGAGTTTCCGCAACCTGCAAGTATAAGGCTTAGTGTAAAAATGGAAGTAGAAAGTAACTTATTGAATTTCATATCCGCAAACTCCTAACAAAATCATTTTTTAATCAAGATAAAATACAAAAACAATAACCGTAATTATTACGTTTTAGATTTTAAAACAAGTATATTAGATTGTAAATGATTTAGAAGTATCTTTTTACTAAATATTTTTTAACCAGTGAACCTTGGTAATAAGGTTTTTCTAAAAGATCCCATTCCAGCATTTGAGGTTTCTTTATAAAATTACAACAGGTTGAAAATTTAGGAAAAAGATACAGTACATTGGTTATCTTTGGTAAAATAGCATAAGAGAGGTGAAATCAATGAAAAAAGTTTTATTTGGTGTTATTGCGATTTTAAGTTTATTTTTAATCGGTAGTTTATCAGAATTACACTTTAATGTGGTAAATGCTGTACCAGGCGATGTTAAAATGATTCGTTCGAGTGAAATCGGAAAGAACACGAAAGCAGTATTATTTGAAGATCAAGTACATAAGACATTTGGAGTGGCAAAAATAGAAAAAAGGCTTGGTTTTTTGTATCGGTATGATGGTGGTTCATGGGGTTATATGGTAGAAGAAGGTAAACCATTTCAAGCCTGTGGAATTGGTGACAATGATGATTTTTTAGTTGCGATAAAAACCGCCAAAAATTCAAACATCGAGTATATTGTACTGGGAAACCATATGGAAGGTGTCGCGCCAACGGATAAATATGAATTATCGCTTGATGATGTAAGAGAAAACATGGACGAATATTATGTAAAACAAGTAGAGAATAACTATGTATTATTTGTCACTGACGAATATTCAGAGGATACATGGACTATTAGAGCTTTTGATAAAGATGGTATATTGATAGCTGATGAATTATTTGGGGGAGACGCAAGATACATAGATTGGAATTAACATGAACATAAGCAGAAGGGATCAATCAAACACTGTCGAAATATAGTAATTAAGACAATATAAATCCTATTTTAGTAGAGGTGTTTAAAATAAAGTGGTCTGAATTTTCAAATGAGTGGAGAGAATGTTTTAAAGTAGCTTGGGAATCTTTTCAAGAAGGGTCACGACCTGTCGGGGCCATTGTAATAGATGATAAAGGTAATTTAGTTTCCACAGGTAAAAGTGCTACATTTGGGCAATTATCTGATACGGTAATATCAAATAACGAATTAGCTCATGCGGAGGTTAATGCATTACTAAAGTTAGATAATCGAGTACATAAAAACGTAAATTCATATGTTCTTTATTCAACCTTGGAACCATGTCCCCTTTGTTTTAGTGCTTTTTATATGAGCGGAATCCGTAATCTTAAGTATGCCGCTAAAGATAAATATGGCGGTAGTACTAATTTGAAGGGGACTACACCCTATCTTAGTAAGAAACCAATAGTTATAGAAGGACCCGTAACATATTTAGAGCAGTTATCCATTCTTCTAAATGTTTATTTTGACCTTAGTATTGGTTATGAAAAAGCGAATGCAGTACATGAATTAATGTCAGAAGATTATCCTCTAATAATGAAAATAGCTAAAGAATGGGTTGAGTTAGATAAACTTAATCATTCTTTGAATTTAAAAATAGAGGATGTATATGAATGGTTAATAACAGACCTGCAAATAGTTAGAAGTATATAATTTTTTATTGTTAATTTTCTTCCTATAGTTCAAGTAAGCCAGTATCTAAGCCAATTTAGATACTGGCTTACTTGAAGAGTTTGGAGATTCCTCGTTAGCTTGTTTTGATTGAGGTACTGGATCTCTTCGTAAATAAGCAACCCAGTAAGCTCCTGCAACAAACAAGCCACCACCAACCGCATTTCCAAGTAGAACAGGAACAAAGTTGTGTAAATAGTCCATCCATGTAAAGTGACCAGCAAAAATTGCTGCAGGGATCACAAACATGTTCGCTACGACGTGTTGAAAGCCAATCGCCACGAAAGCCATCGTCGGAAACCAAATTCCTAATACTTTTCCTACTATATCTTTTGCACCGTAACTGAGCCAAACAGCTGATGCTACTAGCCAGTTACAGCCTATACCGGATACAAATGCTTGCAAAAAGTTTGCTTCTAATTTGTGCTCGGCAACCTCAACCGTTTTTATTAAAAAAGCACCTGTTTCAGTTAATCCAATAATATGACCGAAAAAGTAGGCTACAAATAATGCCCCAATAAAATTGCTAATCGTAATAACGAAGAGATTAAATAGAACTTGTCGTGTTCTGATTGCCTTTACCATACGGGATAGGGGGACAGTCATCATATTCCCTGTCAAAAGTTCTCCACCAGCTAATAAAGTTAAAATTAGTCCCACAGGGAATACAGAGGCACCAATAAAGTTAGAGAAACTTCCCCACTCAGCTGGCATACTAGCTGTCACTCGAATATATAATAAAAATCCTAACGCTACAAAGGCTCCAGCTTGAAATCCTAGAATACTAGATTCTATGACTGTCAGACTTGTTTTCTTCTTCCCTATGGTAGAGGTGTAATTGGCAATTTCTTGCGGATTATAAAACCCCATTCAAATCATGTCCCTTCCTATGTAAACTTTGTGAAACGTTACACAAACTATTATACACCTTCATTTAATTCATTGAAGTGAACGTTTATTGACTGTTTAAGTTTATGGTGGCAGATAGTGTGACAAATTATGTTCGTGAATTTTGGGTGTATTTTCTTCTTACTAATAGTGAAAAAAGTCAGCAAGGGATATCTATTGGCTATTTTGTGTTCGAGAGGAGAAGAACATGTTAAAGTGATTGAAGGTTTTTTGTTAGAATGTGATGAGAGTGCTTAAATTAGCAAAGGAATCAAGATGGTAAATAAACTGTATTGAAAAGAGGGAATGTATTGAGTTTAGTCGGTGAATTAACGGAAATAAACCGTTATCCTGTTAAATCATTTGCAGGAGAGAGTTTGGAATCTTGCAAAATTGATACATATGGATTATATGGTGATCGTTTTTGTGCCTTTTATGATGAAACTATGGATGGATGGGATAGTTTTGTAACCGCTCGAACAATACCAAAAATGCTTACATATAAGGCTAGACTTGTCGGTGATGAAATTAGTATAACTTCACCAGGTGGACAAATTTTTAGTTGGAATGAAGACTTATTGGCTGAAATTCAAAATTACTCAGATAGAAAAATATCAATGACAGATATCAAAGCATCGAACCCTGAAGACCCTGAACTTATGTCTGTCGATGTAGCAAGTGTCCTGATTATCACTGATGCTTCATTACGAAAACTTGAAAATATTATAGAAAAGAAAATAGATAAGCGTCGTTTTAGAGCAAATTTAATTATTTCAATAGATGACCAGTTGTTTAACGAAAGTGATTGGATAGGAAAGCGACTACTAGTAGGTAGTGCAAAGCTACAAATCGATACTTTTTGTGAACGTTGCTCGATCATCACCATTGATCCTGTTACACTTGAGCGAGATCCTTTATTGTTAAAGAAAGTTAACGCGGAAATGAATCTAAATTTCGGTATGTATTCTTCTGTTAAAAAGACTGGACTTATAACTGTAGGAGATAAGGTCTATTTAGTTGATTGACCTTTTAAAAATATTTATACCTCTCTAATGGAGTAATCCATTTTTAAAGAACCAAGTGCACTCCTCTTATAGTGGTATAAAAGGGTAGTCAATTTAAAGAAATCATCAAGAGTATTAGTGCAAGAAGGATTAATGCTCTTTGTTGTGGAAAAAACCGAGGTAAATGATTAGGATGAAAAAAATTTATAAAGGCCGTATGGTTTTATCAATCATTACCGTCTTAAATAGTGAAGAAAATTTATAGGAGATGGATTATGAGTAGAAATGAAGACTTATTAACGATTAGTAAGGAAATGGAAGAAATCAATCATTCCTTTCATTCAATTATTCAACCTTATCGAAGTACCCTTTGGAATTATTGTAGGAAGTTAACTGGTTCGCCATGGGATGCAGAAGATTTGTTACAGGAAACATTATTAAAGGCATTCTCATCTCTCAGTAGAGTTAAACAGGCGATGAATCCAAAAAGTTATTTGTTTCGAATTGCCACAAACACCTGGATGGATAGTCTTAGAAAAAATAATGTTCAGACAGAGGAATTTATATCAGAAGAACTTTATGAACAGACAGTCGATTTTGGTGATGTTTACGAAGCTATAGAGACTCTAGTACTCAATCTTCCACCAAAACAATGTGCTGTGCTTTTATTAGTAGATATTTATAAGTTTACTTCGAATGAAACAGCTGAAATCATCGGTTCTACAGAAGGAGCTGTATATTCATTATTGAATAGAGCTAGAAACAACATAAGAAAATTAAATAATCTTAAGAGGGAAGAAAATCTAAAGAATACCACAATTTCTAGAGAACAAAATCAAGTAATTAAACAGTATATGGATTCGTTTGTTAAAGGAGATTTCAAAACAATCGGTACTCTGTTAGCAGAATATGCAACGAATGAAGTGGTTGGCAGAGGAATGGATATTGGAAGGGTTCAAATACGCAAGAATTCAATGGGTGACTGGGCTAGTGGTGGTTCAAGCCAAAAATTATCAGCGAAATTCATTACTCTTTGGGGGAAGCCTGCCATTATTTATACAAAGGAAACTGAAGCTGGACCTATCCTTTGGGATGTAACGACGGTTGAAATTGAAGATGGTTACATTGTACATCACAAAAGCTATTACTTTTGCAAAGAATTTCTTTCCTCTGCAGCAAAGGAACTACAAATTAGCTTAGATGAAGAAAAAGAGTTATTTGGTCATCAGTGGTAAGAAAATTAACAGAACAAAGGAAGAGAGACGTGACATAAAGCAAAATTGAGATGCCCCATACTTAGCAGGGGCATTACTTTATTAGCAAGTGTCTTGATAATTACAGCTATAAAGACTGGACAATTTAATCTGGGAGATAGGGTATATTTAGTGGGTTGACCTTTATGACTGTCCGTGACACGCACCCATTTTTTTTATAGACGGGCTCTAAAAATCTCATGGGGGAATATCATGTAGTGAAAAACCTATTTTTAGAAGGGAAGTATGAAAATGTATGCTAATTTAAATGCCCCTCTGACTCAGGGTGTGAATCTTCCTCCTAAGCTTACTCAGACAGCTCCTGCTGTTAGTCCGAATGTTGCCCCTATTCCAACTTATACAGCTCCAGCTTATGCTTATTGTTATCCTACACATAGGAACAATGATTTTATCTTAATTGTCGTGTTATTTATCTTGTTAATCATAGTTGGTGCATGTACTTGCTACTTTAATCATGGATAAAGCAAATGGTTTGGCTATTCAAATCCTGTACGGCATATGTGGCCTTCAGGATTTTTCTTTTGGAATCAAGAAACGTTTTCTTTGTCATAAATAATATCCTTTCCTTTTACAGAAAATAATACTAAAAGAGGCTGTCTCAAAAGTTGATTTAACACTCACTTTTATGACGGACTAATTAAGTTAATGAACTGTATGGTGTGAAAAATGAATAATTTTACAGAATTTAGTTGATAAATGAAATAAAACGTCATTGTCTCACTATCTTTGTTCATTTTACATATCAAAAAAAGCAGAAGGTTGGAGAATTTTTTATGGTAAAGGTACCATGGGTTTTAAAAACGATAAAATTTACTAAAAAACGTCCATATGAGTATAACGCAGACGGGTATTATATCGTTGATAACAAGCTAGAACATAAAACGAAAAAAACGAAGGTAACGGTGATTACACCGGTATTTAATGCCGAGAAGTATTTACGGAGAACGATCGATTCTGTCATCAATCAAACGATGGGGTTCGAAAATATTGAGTATCTTTTAGTGGATGATTGTTCGACTGATTCTTCGAGAGATATTTTGTTAGAGTACTCCTCCAAATATGAAAATATATTTGCGGTCTTTTTAGAATGTAATACGGGTACGCCTGGCCAGCCACGTAACCTTGGCGTTCAATTATCGACCTCAAAATACATAACCTTTTTAGATGCAGATGACTGGCTGGAACCAAATGGATTAGAGGTCTTGCATGATATTTTAGAGAAAACGGGCGATGATTATGTGGTTGGAAAGACGATCCAGCTTAAAAACGATGGTTCAAAAATTGTAGGAGAGCACGAGTCGTGTAAAGAACGGAGAAATGTTTCTCCGTACTCGATTCCTCATATCTTTCAACATTTAGGGCCACGGGCTAGGATGGTACGGGCAAGTGTGATTAAAGAGAATCGTATTGTGTTCCCTGAGATGAAGTTTGCTGAGGATAAACAGTTTTTCATGGATGTATTGATTCACTGTAATACGATTTCTACCACTAAAGCACCTATTTATTACTTAAACAGGCTAGATGATAATGATGCTTCTTTAACGAAACAAACGAATATTATGCAAAAAACGGATAGTAATATTAAGGTGATTCATTATATTCTCCAAAAAAATTTAGAGCCCGAAAAAGAAAAAATGATCATGAATCGGTTGTATGAATTTGATTCGATTACTCGATTATTTAATACGGGCCATTTTCAGAAAACAAAGCTCAAACAGCTTTATTACAATAAATTTAACGAAATTCTGAAAACAACGAATGGATTACGCTATGACATCACTGAAAATTTTCATAATCCATTAAATAAAGTCGCTTTCGAGCTCTTTAAGGAAGGCAAGACAAAGCAGCTGGAGAAGCTTTTTGAGTGGGAGAAGAAAGAAAAGGTTAAGAACGTATTAATTAAGGACAACCTCCCATACTATGTAGCGCCTTTTCTAGATGAAAAACATCAAAATATTCGAGTGCCGATGCTTGCGATATTTAAAGAGGACCAGTTTTATGATAACAAGTATATCCTTGATTTCACGGTGTATGGGGATTATGTGGATCGGATTACAGACGTGATCATTAGAGACCGAGAAGATGTGAATTTGGAATATTCGTTTCCTGTTGAAGTAGACAGGGGAGGAGAGGGAAGGCTTGTGGTTGATATGGAACTGTTAAAACAACTTCCATCATCCAGCTACTCGATGTTCCTACGTTATGATGATTATAATAAGATCAATATTCGGAAAATGAATGAAAATCAGATACGATATGAAAACAGGGATTTTACTTTTTATACGACAATTCATTCGAATGTAGGGCTGAAAGTACAATAGTTCGAAAAGAGACTAACAGATTCAGTTTTGAAATGAAGAGCACACTCATGAATAGACCAAAAGCATATGCTTTGGTCTATTCTTTTTCCTTATGGATGAAGGAATCGAATGATGAATAGGCTAACAACCAGCTTAGCTTAAAGTGTACCTTCACCTACTCGCGTATTAGGAAACATTTAATTGAGGCAGTACAGTGTGGGAAGGGTTCACCGGTCTACTTATCGAATATAAAGATATGTAATGGTAAGGGGGGCAGAAAGTGGATACGAAGATTTTATACTATAATATATATGAAGGTGATGTAAAACCAATTGATTATGTGAATTGGGCCATTCAAATGTTGATTAATGGTTTTTCTAGTCCGTCTTTAAATATCCTATCTTCGTTAAGTGAACCCCTTAATATGTTCGAAGTTGAGGATTATTTTAATAGAGCTTCAATTGAACTGAATTTAAAGAAACCTTCACAAGAAGAGTGTGTAAGATTCTATATAAGGGATTTATTATTGAAAATTATACATGAAGAAAATCACGCTATTGGACTTGCCTATCGTATGTATGAGGTTGTTAGAGAGCATTTTATTAACGAAGAATATTCAGTATGGTATGAAATTAGTGAGAAGATTGATGACTTTCGTTATGGTGATAACATCCATCATATCACCGAGAAAACATTAATAACACATATCGTAGAAGAAGCTAAAAAGCAATTAAAAGGTGATTTTTTCTTCAACTAACTGGTACCTTCAAAAAGAAGTTTGTTCGTCCTTTATTGTACAAACATGGGAGTAGAGTTGCAGAGGACACAAGTTTTTAAAAAGAGGCTTTTGATGTGAAGCTTATTATAGCATCAATACTTACTTTATTACTTCTAGCATTTGTTATTATCTTAAACTATAACTCTTTTGAGCACGCCAAGAAAGCCTGTGTTGATCACAATAAAACCCCAATTTTTTATAAATTTGAAAAAAATCGATTCTTTTGAGAAGAATCGATTGAGACAGCCATATAAAGTTTTAATGATGTCCTTCCTGAGCTTTTGATTTAGTAGGAGCTCTATTTGAACCCTTACTACTCGCATGTACTTGGACAAAGTATAAGCCTTCTTGTTCTAAGTTCTTAAAATAAAAACACTTTGTTATTAATAACGAAGTGTTTTGTATAGTTTTAATAGAAAGTACGAATAAATTTATTGCTTCTATCTCAGAGAGGTAAAGAATTTTTACTCATATCTCAGTAACTTCTTCATAACTCCCTCACTTGAAATCTCGGATAATAATTCCATCAATTTTTCAATAGATGGAGCTTCTTCTTGACCAAACCAGTAGCTTAATATACCAATCATAGCCGATAAAGCATATTCCATTGTGTAGTCCAGCTCGAAACCATCGTTTGCTCCGTGTGAAAGGAGGGCTTGTTTCATCATCGGCTTCATACTAGCTTTCATTTTGTGCTGAAATGCTGGGTCTCCGTGTTCTCCTAGAAGGACTACTAGATATTTGCTATGTTGAGAATACAGGTTAAAAATGGCTTCAAAAGGAAAAGTTTCATTAGGTGAGGATAGTTGTTGCAGAGGTAACTCCTGTAGCTTAGCTATTAAATTGTTTTCCATTTGATCCAAGACATCATAAACATCTGAAAAATATTCATAAAAAGTAGATCGATTATAACCCGCTCTCGCAGAAATTTCCTTTATGGTGATTTTCTCAATTCGTTTAGTGCAATATAGCTCCCAAAAAGCATCTATTAAATTTTGCTTTGTTTGAGCTGTGATGGTTGGATTCTTCTTCATCGTTCTTCCTCCTCTGGTTTCTTAAAATCCAACAATTGAGACGTAAATGTTGGTTGATGGGGAGTTTTATAACTATTACACTTAAATCATACGACATGTTGTCGGATAAATAAAGTGGAAATGGTGTGGTGATTTAAATTGACAGCAATAAGCATCCAACATCTTACAAAGGATTACGGAAACCATAGGGGAATATTTGATATCTCATTCGAAATTAAAGAAGGACAGGTATTTGGCTTCCTTGGTCCAAATGGCGCTGGAAAGACGACTACGATGCGACATTTATTAGGGTTCATTAAACCACAAAGTGGAAGCTCGACTATATTAAATTTAGATTGCTGGAGTCAGTCTAAAGAAATTCAAAAACATCTTGGCTATTTACCTGCTGAGATTGCTTTTCCAGAGAATATGACGGGTACACAGCTCATTCAGCATGCTGCTCATATGCGTGGTATTCGCGATATGAAAAGGGCTCAAGAGTTGCTAGATATGTTTGATTTGGATCCATCAACACAAATCAAACGAATGTCCAAGGGGATGAAGCAAAAGGTTGGGATTGTTTGTGCGTTTATGCATGACCCTCAAGTACTCATTCTTGACGAACCAACAACAGGGCTAGATCCACTTATGCAATCAGTATTCGTTCAACTAATTCAACAGGAAAAACAAAAGGGGAAAAGTATCCTTATGTCATCTCATCTATTTGAGGAAATTGAAGGGACTTGCGATACGATTGCCATCATAAAACAAGGTCGAATCATTTCAGTTTTGGATTCACAGGACTTTAAGCAATATGATAAAACCACATTTAAACTTTCATTTCGAAATGTTCAAGACTTTGAATCTATTCAAAAGGAAGATTTCTCCATTCTTGAGGTCCATGAAGATCAATTGCAGGTCATTGTAGAAATAGAGGATATGAAAATGAACGAACTGATAAGTGCTCTTTCTAAAAGAGATGTATCTTCCATTCGTGAAATAAAAAATTCGCTTGAAGCCTATTTTATGGACTTTTATAAAGAAGGGAAGTACGACCATGCTTAATACATCCTTATTTACTCATTTGGTGAAATCAAATCTAAAAATATTCTCTATAGTTAGTGGATCTCTTTCCTTGCTAATTGGGATTATTATGAGTGTATTCACTCCAGAAACGATGGATGAAATTGCACGAGCTAGTGTTGATACACCTATAAATCCTTTAGGTGATATCACAACCTTAATCTCTTTTGTAGCGAATCAATTTTTTGGGAACTTCACTCTCATCTTTGCCATCATATATTGTGTCATTATTGGTAACAAACTGATTGCAAATCAAGTAGATAAAGGTAGTATGGCCTATTACCTTTCTACTCCTATTACAAGAACCCAATATACTGTTACAAGTATCATCTATTTTGTATCTTCACTTGTTGTCATGTTTGGATTGATATTTTGTGTAGGTTTCGGAGTCGCTGAAACCATTCAGCCTGGTGAGTTACCAGTAGATAAGTTCTTCATCCTAACGTTAGGATCGTTCTTCCTGAGCTTAGCATTCAGCGGGATTACATTTTTAGCATCATGTTTATTTAACCGTTCAAGCCGTTCCCTTGCTCTCGGTGCAGGTTTATCCGTGTTTTTCTTTGCAACAAATATGCTTTCTGGAATGAATGAAAATTTAGAAGCCTTGAAAAACTTTACACTCATCACTCTATATGATTCTGATGCAATGATTCAAGGTGGAAACTATGGTCTTGAATTAACCGTTCTTGTTGGGTTATCCATTGTCCTCTATCTTTTTGGTATTTTCATCTTTAAAAGAAAAGATTTACCGTTGTAAATATCAATAATCAAATTAGTAACATTAAAGTATGGACAACTTAAGATGATCTAAGTGTTATTAATAGGACTAGGTTTACAGGTTAAATGATTGATTCGTCAAAACTAAAAATAAATAGAGATAACTAAGGGACCCAGATTTTGTTTATATAGGGTCCCTTCAAACTTGTACATATATCCTCTACTTTTTTGAATTTAAAGATAACTGTCTATTTACTATATTTTTTTAAATTATAGACAGGATATTGTTTACCAGAATTTAAGCTTTTAGATTGCAGAATATATTTGCCACTTGAGTTCAATTTGTACAGTGGGGTATTTGATAGGATGGTCACTCTTCCAATCTGGCCTTTTTTTAGATAGGTTTTTCCCCAAGCCACCTTGTTTTCTTTTTTTAATTTTACTAACATTTTCTTAGAAGGTGTTTCATATTTAATAGAATTAGATTCTGATACATATAAACCATCTCCTAATTCGTACATTTTCACCTTAATACTTGATAGTTTTGATGGAGAGGCTACTACCCATCCGGATTTGGTAAGTATCTCGACTTTCTTTTGAGCCATCAGAGATTGAATCGTTTCTTTTAAGTCATTTGTTAATAAAGGATAATTTGAAAGTGTGATCTTCTTACCTGGAGCTATATTCACTTTTATATCATTTAATGTTGCTTTCCCTGTTTTATTTTGTTGATATAATCGGGCAAATGATAACCACTGATCAGAAGCAGACTTAATAGTAGGGAAAAGGTTATTAAGTTCTATATCAGGTGTAATTCCAACGTTGTTATAACTCTCATTATTCATTGATTTAACTTCAGCTACTGTATACTTTAATAAACTATTGTCTGATAAATTATCAGAAGCCTGTATAACACCCTTACCAAATGTTTTTGAACCCATAATGGTTGCGGCTTGGTTTGTTTTTAACGCATAGGTAAGAATTTCCGATGCACTGGCAGTGTATTCATCGGTTAAAATAATAGACTTGTTTAAAGGCAAATTAGTTTTCTCGAGTAATATAGGTTCCTCTCCATTCCCATATACAAACTTTAAAACTGGATCTTCTTTATAACGAATGAAGTGATCCATCATCTGTAGGGCAGGAAGGACTAAGCCACCACCATTGGAACGCAGATCTATGATCCATTTCGTTGCCTTATTTTTATTTAATTTATTTAGATGTGTGAGAAATTCATCATAAGTCTCTTCACCAAAAGATGTGATTTTGATATAACCAACATTTCCATCTAAAAGCTTGCTTTCAACTAAAGGAATATGTATCGTTTCTCTTTTTCCAGAAAAAACTAGTTCCTTCTTTCCTCTTTTAACAGTGACAGTGATTACTGTATTTTCTTTCCCTAAGAAATACGATTGAATTACTTCTATCGGTTGATCTGTTAGAACATGGTTATCCACCTTAGTAACGATATCCCCATTTTGTAACCCCATTTTATCTGCAGGTCCATTTTTGAATACATTAGTAATAAGTACCGCTTCGTCAGATATATCTAATGCTACTCCGATTCCTGAATAGTTTTGATTCAACATTTCTAAAAAATGATCGAACTCTTCGCTACTCATATAGTCCGTATAGGGGTCGTTTAATTTGCTCAAAAGTTCTTCTATTGTTTTAGCATTTAGCACATCTTCAGGTACTTGTTTATAGTAACTTTCTTTTAATATTTGCTTTATTTCCTCAAGTGCAGAAAAAGTACTATTATTTTCAACGATTGATTCCTGTGGTTGATCATGATTAGTAGCATTAGTAATTACAGGAAATATACTCCATATAACCAACGTGAGGACGATTAAAATATGCTTCATTATTATTCTCCTATTCCTTCAGTATAATCTAGTTATATTTTAATATTTTAATATTGTAAACCTTTATTTGTAACTAGTGGAATATAGTTCTAATGATTTCACACTACTAAATTAACAATGAATACCAAATGTTAGATAAAAAACTCAAATATAATAAGGGGGGCGATTGTTCAATAAGAACAATCGCCTTTTTATAAAGTTTATCTAATTATACATATTCCAGTTCCCTGTGTTTGAAAATGAGTAGGGCTAACAACACTAAGAAAATCTTAAGAATTACATAAAGTGTTTGCTAAGATATATTTGCTATCATTTTGTTAGAGGGAATACTATAGGGATGGTGTTTATATATTGAGATTTGTATTTAGGAGTGAACTTCCATGAACATATTGGTTTGTGATGATGATAAAGCCATTGTAGACGCGATAGGGATATATTTAGGAAACGAAGGATACAAAATAGTTAAAGCTTTTAATGGGGAAGAAGCTATTGAAGTAATTAGAGATCAAGAGATTCATCTTATTATCATGGACATTATGATGCCTAAGATGGATGGAATTAAAGCTACCATGAAGATTAGGGAAGAACATACAATCCCATTAATTATGCTTTCTGCCAAATCGGAGGATTCAGATAAAATTATAGGGTTAAATTTAGGGGCAGATGATTATATCACCAAACCATTCAATCCTCTAGAGCTGATTGCAAGGGTCAAATCACAGTTGAGGCGTTATACCACCTTTGGGGCTCTTGAAACAAGAAGTCATGTATATCAAACAGGGGGGCTCATGATCGATGACGAAAGAAAATTAGTCACCATCGATGGAAATGAAGTCCATTTGACACCAGTACAATATAAAATCTTAAAGCTTCTGACAGCAAACATTGGGAGAGTCTTCTCCATTGAAGAAATCTATGAAAAGGTATGGAATGAAAAATCCTTCAGTCCGGAAAATACGGTAACCGTTCATATTAGAAAAATTAGAGAAAAAATTGAAATCAATCCGAAAGAGCCAAAATATTTGAAGGTGGTGTGGGGAGTTGGATATAAAGTTGAAAAAATATAGTCATTCTGTCATTACAAAAACAATCGCTTTCATCATTGCCATTGTCTGTTTTACGGGGGTCATTCGTGCCATTGTTGAGGTAGAATTCGTAAATAATGGGCAATTCGACATTGTGATAGAAGATGAATACTTTGAGGGTAGGGCATTTGCCCAAGAAAATGGGAATCTGATAGGTGATCTCACGAGACTACTAGGGGAATATAAAAATGAGGAACATATATTAAGCGGTAAAACTATCAGCCAGGATGAATGGAGAAGTGTGGAAGAGAACTTATACTCAGAATTTCAATACTACTCTAGAAGTTATAATCCTCAATTAAATGAAGAAAACAATTTCAAAAAGTTTAAAGAAGAGTACGGGGACAAACTCTCTCAGGCAAAGGATCAACTGATTAGGGAGGATTTAAGAGAATTTCATTTGCTTTTGCAGAGTATTGAGGATTCTGATCTAATTTATTTTGCGAGCGATGGTACAAATGAGTTTAAGAACAGTACATGGACCGAAAAAGAACAGTTTAAAAACTATCCTTCCTATATGCTGTTTGAGGAATATAAACGAGAATTATATCCAAAAGCAACGGAAGAAAATGAACATTTGAATATGATAACGAATCCACTAAATGAACTAAATCTAGAAAACACCGTTATTTACGTTGCTTTTCCTGAAGAATTTTTAACTCTTAGACTAGAAGAATGGCAAGCAAAAAAAGTCATTGTTGTAAAAAACGTAAACCAATTATTTGGATTCTTGACAGGATTTATTCTTTCATTCTCTTACCTTGTGCTCATAGTAGGCAGAAAGTCATTTAAGGATCAAGAGCTGCATTTTCATTCGGCAAATAAATTATACAATGACATCAATATCATATTATGCATTATGCTAATGATAATTTGGCTGGCATTAGTGGAGGATGTGTTTGAGAATATAGAAAACATGATCATACCTGTCACGATTCCTGTGGCCGCTCTGGGACTCTTTCTGATTCTGTTACTCGTAAAACATTTCAAAAATAGAACATTTTTTAAACATACATTGATTTTTACATTGATTCACAAACTAGTAAAATTTATAGGGGATGTATATCATAGCGGTAGTGTCGGTGTAAAGACAGTACTACTTGTCATTGGCTATCCGATAGTAATTGCTTTAACATTCTTTATGTTTCCGGTCACGATTGGCTTGGCAGCCTGGTTTGCCTTAAAGAAAATCAAGACCTTTCACTCTATACAGAGCGGGGTAGAGAGAATTAAGGAAGGGAATCTTCATCACCGTATTGAAGTAGGAGGAAAAGGAGAATTTAGCAAGCTTGCTTCCAACATTAATAGTATCACGGACGGATTGAAAAAAGCGGTGGATAACGAACTAAAAAGTGAGCGGCTAAAAACGGAGCTCATTACTAATGTATCGCATGATATTCGGAATCCCTTAACTTCCATTATTAATTATGTTGATTTATTGAAAGATGAAAAGGACCCATCAAAGGTAGAAGAATACATTGACGTTCTGGATCAAAAGTCAAAGAGGCTAAAAACATTAGCAGAGGATTTATTTGAAGCGACAAAGGCGTCTAGCGGAAATATTCCAGTCAATCTTGAAAAAATAGATGTTTTGTCTTTATTAACCCAAGGACTAGGAGAAGTAAATGACAAAATTGAACTACTAGATTTAGATATTAAGTTGAGTTATCCACCGGAGAAAGTATATATTACAGCAGATGGGAAATTATTGTGGAGATCCATAGAAAATTTATTATCAAATATATTTAATTATGCTCTCAATGGTTCAAGGGTATATATATCTATTGAGGAATGGGGCAGTGAAATCCTCATTACCTTCAAAAACATCTCTGCTACTGAGTTAAATATTTCAGCAGACGAATTAATGGAGCGTTTTAAGAGAGGTGACGAGTCCAGAACCAGCCAAGGTAGCGGGTTAGGACTGTCCATTGCGAAAAGCTTAATTGAAATACAAAAAGGGAAATTCAACATACAAATAGACGGAGATTTATTTAAGGCTATCATCTATCTCCCGAAATATCATCTTGGTAAAGAATGAATCTAAAAGGGTGCATTTTTAAAGTTTGCTAAAATGGGAAAAGTAGCTGGTGTGGTTCTATGATTCAGCTTAATTTGTTTTAATAGAATTTTAGTCCATTGCAATATTTAAGTTTTGAGAAGCAATCATAATAAAGCTTCTCTTTTTTTTTGTACAGAATGGAAATCAACCTCACCTTAAAACTAGAAAGTACAGGTGAAATATTTTATGAAAGAATACAGTGACATTTTTATTTGATGAATTTAAAATCATAAATGTTTTTGGCTTTCCGATTTTATACCCAGTGTTTGCCTGTATTGATGCTGCTTCTATCACTTATTTTGATCATTTTGATACTAAAGATGATAAATAATAAAGAAATTACATCATAGAATTATACAATGAAAGTAAAAGAACGAAGCAGGTTCATTTAATTAGAATACTAGCCTAAATTTTAGAATTCAGAGGGATTTGAACAAAAAATATCATATGGAAAATCACATAGGAATAGTAATTTACTATAAATGAGGTGATTTTATATTAGAGAAACTTAGAAGAATGAGTATGAAAACTGCTGTATTTATGGGGATAATTTTTTATTCTTTGACAATCTTGATCCATATTATAATTATTAGAGGTATGATTCCTTACACATGGGTTAATGGCGGACGCTCAGAATCCTTTGCTACGCAGCTACCCATATCTATTTTCGGTATCAGTATGGCTATTATTGGCATGGTGTTTACGCTGATAGTTGGCAGAAATTCACTATACAAATTCAAAAAATTATTTAATCTAGATATTTGAAGAGAGTTGATCGTTTGGAATTATGGACCATGTTTGGTTTCTATTTTTTAGTAATGGGTTCATTGGTGTTAATTGGAAGTGGATTAATCACTTTTTTGTTTCCTCACTTAAAATCCGTCATTGTCATTCTAATTAGTATGTTATCTGGGTTCATTGTTTCTGCCGCTTTTGAATTACCTTTAATTATAATCATTTCTGTAATTTTAAATGCTTTACTATCTCTTTTGGCTGTAGGTACAGTAAAAGGGGTTGTTCAAGCAAAACAAAAGCATCCTAAAAATTAATGAAAAATTATAAATGCCCCTTACTTACCAGGGTATTAAGGTGTTCTGTTTTACTTGATAGTAATAGATTAATAAGTGCTTTTGAAGCCGATGATAACCATTTATTCTTATGATAGACCACTTGTGCAAAAAGCTTAGGCTGGTTATTCGAGTGTATCATTTTCATTTTATTATCCTTCAACAATTGGCTAACACTTATACAGGGCATTAAGCTAATGGTTAAATATTTTTTGTAAAATTCATTTTTATAAATTTATTGTATAATAAACTAAGAATCTTATTACATAAATATACATAAGGAGTTTAAAATGGAAAAGTGGGATTTATATGATAAGCATCGTAATAAAGTACAGAAACAAATAACTCGTGGAGATGAAATGACATCAGACGAGTTTCATTTAGTAGTACACGTATGTATATTTAATTCAAAAGGAGAGATGCTCATTCAGCAGCGTCAGCCTTTTAAGCAAGGATGGGCGAACCTTTGGGATATCACTTGTGGTGGTAGTGCTGTTGCAGGCGATACAAGTCAGCAGGCTGCTTCAAGAGAGTTATTCGAGGAGTTGGGAATTCATTATAACTTTGAAAAGATACGTCCACAATTTACTATTAACTTTGAACGTGGCTTTGATGATTATTATTTAATTGAATATGACTTCGATTTGAATGAGTTGGCTTTACAGACTGAAGAGGTACAAGCAGCCAAATGGGCTTCTAAAGAGGAAATTTTAGAGCTAATCAAACTAAAAAAATTTATACCTTATTATGAGAGTATCATTGCGTTTCTTTTTGAGGGTCGACATCATTATGGCTCTATTCGTTCTTAAATGAAACGTGCAAGGACTTAAATTTATCCATTCAATAAGACGTTCCCAAATTAACCACTAAAAAGCCACGAACACTGTCAAATCGGTGTTTCGTGGCTTTTCCTATGGACATTACTTATAGTCTTTTTATAACTCAGTTAAGGAACTTAAGTTTAAAAAGGCGTTAAGATTGTGAAGTATTGCACTTAAAGTAACGGGTGCAAGGGTTAAATCAATTTGGATCGTCAGCTCTTTACTCCTATTCTACTAACGGTCTAGTTTTGTTTAATAGCGATTATGGTATAATCTGTATTAACATATACTGGATAATAGAGAGTGAGGTGAGCTAATGAATTCTTTTCTAATCTTTCTTATTCTTATTTTAACAGTTGTCATTGACTACTATTGGCTTGATACAGACCTAAAAAGATGGGGATGGATGAAAAAATGGTCTAACAGAAATAAAGTCTTATTTTTCACTGGATTTATTGCAGTTTCAGGTTTGATTTATTTGGGTTTGAGTATTAAATACTTTTAAGGATTATTTAAGTACGGGGGCGAAACTTCAAAAGATGGGTGGGAGCTCCTATTTCTTAACCTAGTCTAAATAGTAAACATATTCTATACAGACAATTCCTGTAAGTTAATAAAAGGGAGATTATATATGATTGGTTGGCTTAATCTTGGAAGTCTCTTGCTTGGACTAGTTGCTTGGATTCTTCCAGCTATTAGTATAACGAGGTATGAAAAGCGTTCAAGGAATTGGATTACTCTTTCTATTGTAAGCCTAAGTTCTTGTTCTATAGCGTTATTTTTTCAGATTGGTAGTTTTTATGAAAGAATAAAGGCGGAGGATTGGGGTGCTCTTATGGATACAATGAGTGTTATCGCATCAGTTCCAGCCATCCTTCTCATCGGTACATTAATATTAAATGCCATTACACTTTATATGTATCGAAACCAAGTAGAATTGTAAGAAAAATGACTTCATGGAACGGATGATATTACACGGAGGATGTAATGGAGACATTAAAATGGCTTCAACAATGGTATTTTGAGCAATGTAATGGTGATTGGGAACACGGATTTGGAGTTCGAATTGAAACCATAGATAATCCGGGATGGAGTATTATGATTAGTGTAGAAGATACTGATGTAAGGAATAAACCCTTTGAAAGTATAGACATTGAACGGACTGAAACCGACTGGCTTTATTGTAAAACTGACTTTGGACAAGAACTAGATAGTTTTCACTTTGTTGGTTATGGTGGTCCAGAAAATTTAGAGGAAATCTTAAATGTTTTTAAAGTATGGGTTGAAAGATAATAATAAATTTTATTGAAGTAACGGGTGTGATTTTTCAAGAGGGAGATCGCGCCTTTTATTATTGAGCTAACGGTGTAGGTTAGATAACATTAACGGGTGAGTTTCTGGTACAACAATCGCTCAGTGTAAAAAGGAAATGTTGAATTAGATATGAATATACTAAAAAAATGTGTGCTATAATGAAAAATATTTGAAAACCTCGAAATGGCGGTGATTAATATGTTATCGCAACATGAAATACTTGAGTATCTTTCGAAAAATTTGCAAATGTGGAAGAGTAAATATGGGGTAAAGCGTATTGCATTATTTGGCTCATATACTCGTGAAGAGCAAACACAATCAAGTGATATTGATTTATTAATCGAATTTGAGGAAGATGCCATGACGTTTGATAACTATATGGATTTAAAATTCACCCTTGAAGATATCTTCCAAAAACGAGTAGATTTGGTTATTCTCGATGATATAAAACCAGCACTTAAACCAATTATTTTAAGGAGTGCTAAATATGCAGAGGGAGCCTAAAGTCTTTTTAGAAGATATTTATACTGCTGCAGTAAAAATTGAAACATTTACAGCTGGACTTTCATTTGATGATTTTATAGACAACGATTTGGTTTCTGATGCAGTAATCAAAAACATATTAGTCATTGGAGAAGCAACAAAAAACATTCCTGAACAAATAAGAAAAGATAACCCTCAAATTGAATGGAGAAAAAATGGCTGGTATGAGAGATATGATGATTCATGGATATTTCTCAATAAATTATCGTATTGTTTGGGATGTTGTTCAAAATAAAATTCATATATTAAGACAACAGATTAAAAAGATTCTTTAAGTCAAATACATGAAGAATCATTTTTTGTTTCTTAATTTAGAGCCGTCAATTTGGCGGCTCTTTATTGTATAGATTGGACCTTGATTATAAAAAGCCATTAAACTTATTGTGAAGTTTTACACTTCAATTAACGGGTGCGTAAGTTGAAAATGACTTGTCCGATAACTTGTCAACCCGTTAATCTTAGTCGATAGATGAAAGGGTTTTTAAAATATTTGTCGAATGGTTATGCATAACAATAACATGGAGTGGACTTAATGGAATTTATTATTAATAGTGATTGTTTTAATAAAGCAATATCGGATGTGAATAAAGCTGTATCTTTAAAAACACCTTTTCCTATTTTGTCAGGTATTAAATTGACTGCACATCCAGATTGCCTAGTTCTAATAGGAAGTAACTCGGATATTATTATTGAAAAAGTGATTCCTCTGACAATAGATGGAGGAAAGGTATTAGAAGTGATTGAAACTGGTAGTGTCGTATTATCTGCAAAATATTTAAGTGAAATTGTTAAGAAATTACCCAATCAAATTCATTTAAAAGTTAGTGACAAACAAGTAGTTACCTTGCGAACCGATGAAATTATGACGAGCCTTAACGGTTTTAATTCTGAAGAATACCCAAGTCTTCGGCAGATTGATGAAACTAATAAAATAGTGATTTCTAGTAACGAATTAATAGATATGATTAAACAGACTGCTTTTGCGGTATCAAAGAGTGAAACCAGACCGGTCTTGACCGGAGTAAATCTGTCATTTAATGAAAACCACCTTACTTGTGTTGCAACCAATTCCCATCGTTTAGCATTAAGAGAACTTGCAATAGATTCAGATGTAAGTGGTTCATTTATTGTTCCAAGTACAAGCCTTAATGAGCTTCTTAAGTTAATTCAAAATGAATCAGGATTAATCCATCTATTTGTAACCGAAAGCTATATGGTATTTAAATCAAATACTACTTCTCTCTTTTCACGATTAATCGAGGGGAATTATCCCAATGTTTCAGGATTAATACCCAAAGATTCAAAGACCATCATTACGCTTGAAACAAAGAAGCTATTAATGGGTATCGATCGAGCTTGTCTTTTTGCAAGTGAATGGAAGAATAACAACGTAAACTTAGAAATAGTAGATGGTAATAAAATTAAAATTTCCTCCCACTCTTCCGAAGTTGGTAGAATAGAAGAAATACAAAATGTAAAAGCAATTGATGGTGAAAAAGAATTAAGTATCTCTCTTGATGGGAATTTTTTAATGGATGCATTAAAAGCAGTAAAAGAGGAAGAGATAAAATTAAGTTTTGGTGGTTCCATGCGCCCTGTCTTACTCCAACCTGTTGGTAACTCTTCCTATCTTCATCTTATTTCTCCTGTTCGTTCATATTAAATACAAGGCTTTTATTTTGATAACGGGTGCAAGAGTTGCTGAACTAGTTTAGATCAGCAGCTCTTTTTTTATTACTTATTAAGAGAATGAGATTTAGCCATTTAGGATACTGTCCGTTCCATACAAATTTTAATGTAAATGGTAATATTATGGAGAAAGTAGATATGGTAATATGAATAAAAGAAGGGAAAGGTGTAAAATGCAAAATTTAGAGACAGAAAGACTATTATTACGGACACTTAGATTAGAAGATTCTGAAAGAGTTGAGGTTTTAGCTAGTGATTATGATGTAGCAAAATCAACTTTAACGATACCTCATCCTTATCCAGAAGGCTCTGCAAGAGATTTTATTACTAGTATACTAGAAGCTGAAAAAAGTGGACGAATATCTATATTTGCTATTGAAGAAAAAGAATCAGGACAATTAATCGGAATCATTAATGTTAGTATAGCTGAGTCATATAAACGAGGAGAACTAGCCTATTGGATAGGAAAGCCTTATTGGGGAAAGGGTTATGGAACAGAAGCAACCAAAGCTCTCATTTCATATAGCTTTAACCAATTAAAATTAAATAAAGTATTTGCTTGTGCGTTCACCGACAATCCAGGTTCGTGGAAAATCATGGAGAAAGTCGGTTTGAAATATGAAGGAACTTTAAAGCAACATGTATCAAGAGATGGAGTTTTTTACGACCTCTGTTATTATGGTTTGCTTAAAGATGAATATAGCCAGTGACAATCAATTAATAACTATATATAAGACCTTCCTATAGATTTTTTTGGACGAAAAGCCGATTTCAAGACGAAATCGGCTTTTCACTATATACTTCATGAAACACACAATACATAGTTATTAAAATAGCAAAAAAAGTTAAGAAAGTAATTTTAATTATTAATATACTTAACTCTATATTGGTTAAGGACTTTTTAAATAAAAAATTGGGGGATTCCTATGAAATTTAAAGAAGTAATAAAAGATTCATTTGTCATAGTAGGTTATAGTTCAGCAGGAAAGTGGAATGACGATATTGTCTATCCCATTCCGCAATTATGGGATATGGCTACCAAATTTATAGGTAACAATATCAATGAGATAGTAGGGGTATGTCTACCTCCAAGAAGTGATCATTACTTTTACACTTGTGGAATTGAAATTGAATCTGTTGATTTTTTTAAAATAGAGAAGGGAATGACCTTACATACCTTTCCTGAGCAAAAATATGTAGTATTTACACATGTTGGCCCCTCTAAGAAAATTCCAAATACTTATTGGGATTTATGGAGAGTTTTCGATGAGGAAGGATATAAGATAAAAGAGGGAATGCCTGAAATTGAAATGGTGAAAGTTCATATGATTGGTAGAGAAGAAAGCGAAGAATATGAGATGGAAATATGGGTTCCTGTTCAATAAAGAAATGATGAAGTCTAAAAAATGTGATTCTTGTAGAAGTGAAAACGAAAGGAGAGAAAAATGAGTAATAAATTGTCCACCATATTTGTATCCAAACAAATCATTACAAAGATTCTTTAACATTTTATACGGATATTCTTGGATTTGAATTGATCAAAGAAACTCCTAACTTCCATAATCGTTATTTTAACACTTGGCTAAAATTAGATTCATTTTATATAGAGCTTCAAACAGGTAAAGTAGGGGAAACTCTTAATAGTGCAAACACAAACACACAAGGGGCCATTCATTTTTGTCTTTGGGTCGATGACTTAGCTAAAGAAGTCCAAAAGATTAAGCAATTCGGATATAACTTTATTAAAAAAAATGGAGAAGAAATCTATAGAGTGGAAGGTGGCCATTTATGTAAAATGATTGCACCTGAAGGTACAATCATTGAACTAAGAGATAACAGAGGAATTTAATCAATTAATATTTCCTGTTAGCAAGAAAGTTTGTAGAGAGATTATTTAAACTCATTGGTGTGCGATATTTTAACAATTAAGGAATGGGTTTTGAGCTTAGAAGAGATTGCTACGGCGATCTTTCTTTTTTTTAGTAAAAATTGTTTAAAGTATTAATTTTAAAAGTGTAAAGTTACACTAAAGTATACTCTGAGTCTATTAAATACAAATTAAAGCTGCGTTAAATAAGGGGTAAGAGTTTTATTTTAAAAAGTTATTGTAGGATGTTTAAAGAAGACTAATAGAGTATTACTCAGGTGCTTATGTTGAAGAAACAAGCCAAATAATAGAACCAATAGCAGTCAGGCTCAAGGATACTATTTAGTTGGAAATTTAATAGACAATAGCCATTTACTGGGGAGGAATAAACTTAAACTGTTCAAAAAAACTCTAAGCCAAAAGAGTCAACTAAATTATAAGATTTTTCTAGCTATTAAACCAAGCATCCATTCTACTCATATAAGTCTCTAAGTAGGGGAGTCCGTTTCTGCGGTCATGAGCTGGTCAGAATATTGTGTAGTAAATGAGAGATTTGATGTAGCCATCTATAAAACGGAGAACGTTTTTGAACATATAAAAGAGGCATGCCCCAATGGATTAGATGTTCATTTTGACAATGTTGGATGAATTGACGCTATTTTTAGTTGAAGTTTATTGTACTATCCGTGGCAATAACGGGTGCTTGAGTTTAACAACGAAGGTAGATAAGGACCATTTCGTGGTAAACATTTTGTAGTAGTCCTTTAACGTGAGTGAGTATTAAGAACAAATATCCACTTAAGTGGTTATTTGTTCTTAATGGATTCCAGCAAATTCGTGACTCTCATATGATGAAAAAATGTCATGGTAATAACCACTAAGCTAAAAACAGAGGATAGTATCGTGCTATATAATAAGCCCTTAACAATATTTTTATTAAACATCGGTATCATTCCTATCTCTGAATAACATTTACGATTATTATTGATTTAATCCCATAAAATATACAAAAAACGGTAGGGGATGATAAGGTTTTTATAAAACAAATTGCTTTTTTAACTCAGAAAAGAGATTTTTAGTTTGAAAAAATCTTTTCCACTACTCTTTGAGTGGAGCTACCGTCCTCTAGATAACAAAACTTATTATAAAAGGAATCAAATTGTTTGGATACCATAAAGCCATCCTCTTCAAACCGTTTGATGGCTTGTATAATTTCCTCGGTCGACCTCACTAACGGACCTGGAGCCTCTTGTTCAAAGTCAAAGTAGAAACCACGAAGATTATCTCGATAATGATCGATATCATATACATAAAAAATCATCGGTCGCTTTAAATTTCCATAATCAAAAAATACGGAAGAATAATCAGTGATTAATATATCAGAGAGTAAGTATAATTCCCGGATATCCTCATAATTAGAAAAGTCGTAAGCAAAACCCTCATATGGTGTAAGATCCAAGTTTTCTGAAACCAAATAGTGAAGGCGAAATAATATTACATAGTCCTCTCCCAACTTTTCCTTCAATAAATCCAAATCTAACTGGATATCAAATCGATATTTTCCTTTTGCATAAAATTGATTGTCCCTCCATGTTGGCGCATACAAAATAACCTTCTTGTTCGAAGGAATCCGGTATTGTTCTAGTAATCGATCAATCGTTTCCTTTTTATTGTAATTGTATATAAAATCATTTCTTGGATAACCCGTTTCTAAAACATCCTTTTCAAATTGAAAGGCTCTTCTAAAGATCTCTGTTGAATAAGCATTGGGTGAAATTAGATAGTCCCAATTCTTTGCCTCTTTAATAAAATTTTTTTTATAATTTTCAGCAGTAGTTCCAGGTATATATACTTCTTCCATATCGGCCGCCAGTCGCTTTAAGGGTGTTCCATGCCACGTCTGGAAATAAACCGTTTTTTTGGGCTTAGGTATCCATAAAGGCATTCTACTGTTTGTGACCCAATAACGTGCACGAGGCATTATGAAAAGCCACTTTAATGAAAACCGTGGTATGCAATTTAGATTTTTATCCTTAAAATTATTCACATACCTTTTATCGATACTCCAATATAACTTATATGGGTATGAATTTTCCCTTAAATACTCAAAAATAGCTCGTGGATTATCACTAAATTGCTTTCCTAAAAAACTTTCAAAAACAACAATTGTTTTACGGGATGGTAATTTTCCAACACAGAAAAAAGCATGTTTATAAAGTCTTTTTACAACAGAATGTTTTTTTATAATTACAAGTGTTTCCTTCAATTTTGTTTTAAGATCAAAATTGTGATCACTAACTGAAATGGTTAAATGTTCTGTTTTTTGTGTTTTGGTAATCAATATTAACTTCTTTGTTCCATTCACTTTTTTTGACAGTGATTTTTGTTTAAAATCAGGAACTTTAATTTTGATTGGAGTTGTTTCAGTTGTTACCATTTTATAGCCTTCAGAATAAGAGAATTTAATCTTTACTTTTAAAGTAAGGGCTTGATTATGATAGGACAGTAAATTTTCAATAGGGAATTGTGCTTCGTAACCTATGTTTTTGAAATCACGTCCTTCGGTGGGAATTCCGTTAACAAAATCAAAACGATTCATTGTTTTTAAAGGAACCTCGAATAAATATTCATCATCATTTGTTGAAAATACCAACGTTCTTTTAAGATCAGGAGGTTCTTGAGTCCATAATGGATTTACGACATACCCCTCTATTCGGATATGATCTTTATTTACAAAATCAATTTGGTGTATTTTTGCGATGAAATTAGGTAATTGCGATTTAAACGAAATATTACCCTTGTTGGTTGTGAATGGTGTCAATAATTTATTGTCTTTGAGAAAGAATTGCAGCTCTAACTCTGAGTAATTACTTTGTAAGCGTGTTCTTTCACTAGAGTCATTGATTAGGTGGGTTACATACAAATCCCAGTCTTTTCCTTCTGTTAACAACCCCTCCAAATCCTGTTCAGTTAAACATGCTTGAACTTTGGTATCAATTCTCGATAAGGGGTACTCTTTTTTTTTGGTTGTATATCGTTCAACAAATAGAAGAGTTAATTGGTCTTGTTCTATAGGAGTGAAATGAGGAAAAATCATTTGAATATGTAAATCCTTATTTTTAAAATAGAGTGAATCTAAAAGACAAGTTTTATTTAGTTGTTTTTTTCTTCTTATCAAAATAATCTACCCCTAATATAAATATATTTAATTTTATTATTTACCGGATAAAAGAATGGATATACTTTAATTTCTATTTCTACATTTTAGGTCTTATTTATATTTTCAATACTTGGGACAAAGTAATTATTTAATTTTTGCCAGAACATTTAAAATTAAGTATTTTAACTTTTTGAATTTTTGGAATAAAAGACAGAATAAAACCCTATAATTACTAAAGAAAAAAATAATCCATTCCTATTATTAAGGAGGACGGAGATGAAAAGAGTATTAACATATGGCACTTTTGATTTACTCCATTTGGGGCATATAAATTTATTAAAACGTGCAAAAGTATTAGGGGATTATTTAATTGTGGGTCTATCTACAGACGAATTTAATGAAGGTAAGAATAAACAAGCATACCATAGCTATGAAAATAGAAAAATGATTTTGGAGTCAATATGCTATGTTGATGAAGTTATACAAGAAACTAATTGGAATCAAAAAATTGAAGATGTGATTAAATATAATATTGATATTTTTGTTATGGGTGATGATTGGAAGGGTAGCTTTGATTTTCTAAAAGAATACTGTGAGGTAATTTACCTTCCAAGGACAATGGGTATCTCAACTTCGAAAATTAAAAATGATCTAAAGGTGGTAGAAAATGGTTAGGTAAACTGGCCATTTTTCTTTTTTTTTAAGGATTATGTTTACTTTTTATTTTTTATTCCAATTAAGCTAAAAAGTAGGACAAGTATTCTACAAGGCAGTATAGCTTCACTTGTTTATTAATAGAAAAATTAGGAAGGAAAGGCTACTTTGAAATTGAAAGGAAGATTCTATAAGTATAGGTAGAAGGAGACTTATTTTATTGCACCATATTGGCAATAATGATAAAAAATCAGCGTTATTAATTGTTTATAGGAAGGACACTCTTTCATTATGAAGTCACTTATTACGATTATTAGGGAGCAAATTAGCTCCTTCTACCTTATATTAAGACTTTCAGCTTTTGAGATAAAAAGCGCAAATAGTAATAATTATTTAGGCAGACTTTGGGAAGTCTTAAATCCGGCAATTCAGCTTGGTATTTATTGGTTTGTCTTTGGGATTGGAGTTCGCAGGGGTCAAGATATAACAATGGAAAATGGTGTCCAAGTTCCTTTTTTTATTTGGATGGTTACGGGGATGATTGTCTGGTTTTTTGTGAATCCAGCTATCTCCAAGTCGACTAGATCCATTCATTCACGACTTCAACTAATATCTAAAATGAGTTTTCCGATGAGTACCATCCCATCGTTTGTTATCATGGCCAATTTTTATACACATTTAATGTTGGTTGCTGCTGTTGTATTTTTTTTACAATTTACTGATTTTAAGGTTTCAGTTTATTATATCCAGTTACCTTATTTCATGTTTGCAACATTAGTTTTCCTTTTAGCTCTGGGACTTATAACTTCTACTCTTTCGACATTAGTTCGTGATGTTCAGCAAATTGTTCAATCTGTATTAAGAATGTTATTATATGTAACTCCTTTAATTTGGCATACAGATAAACTAGTCTTTAAGGGAATCGATGTAACATTTTTATTCAAGCTAAATCCTCTTTACTACCTTGTTGAAGGGTACCGGGCGTCCTTATTAGGGACTGCTTGGTATACCGTAGAATATACAATGTACACACTCTATTTCTGGGTAGTGGTTCTACTACTGTTAATTGTAGGTTCTACACTTCATCTAAAATTTAGAGACCATTTTGTGGATTATTTATAAAACAAATGTAGGGATACAGATGTGTAAGAAATGTAAGAATTAGATTAATGTATCAACATTTTCGCCTATATTAAAAAATACCCCACTTACGTTAAACTTGTTCAACCAGTCCCTTTTCTCAGTTCTGATCTACTTTATCCTTATGAGCATCTGGAACAAGGTATGTCTCTACAACTCATATTGCTTTCTTACTACTTTATTCCAAAAACTTAATAAACTTTCCAATTCAGATGGCAAGAGATGAGGTGACAATAATTTATACTCCCCCTACTTTTTCAATAATCATCTGAGAGGGTCATTATCACTATGAATATCCTCTTTTTTGTTGGTCTGGCTTAAAATACTGGCTTTAAAATTCTGCTAGAGCAATCTTTTAAACCACATTAAGTATATATTTACTAAAGTAAAAAATCTCAAATATAATACACTTCATAGGACAAAGAAAAATAGTGAATATATAGAACAGGTATATTACTTCAGTCCTGTTTACCTATTTATCCCAGTCAGATTTACCTGTAAAAACAATCTAATAAGCTGAACGAACTAAACCCCATAGGATTTAATTAGGTCCATTGTTCCTTTTTCTGCCAAATAGCCCAAAACCAATTTTTAACATGTTATGATACTTCTGTTATTACATTGAAAAAGGGGCATAACAATGAATTTAAAAAGCTTAGCGTTATTTGGTACTATGTCGTCGGTCCTTTTGTTAGGAGCATGCGGAAGTAAGACTGACGTAAAGGAAGAGGCAAAACCTGTTGCAGCTGAAGAAAAGCAAGATCAAACAGAAGCTGTGGAATCGGATACGGAACAAAAAGCTAAAGATGATGGAACATTCTTGAATCCGTTTATTGCTGAGGATTTAGGAGCAGATGTGGAAGTTGTTTATACGAATAAAAATCCTGAATTGAAGCATGAGTTCAGTAAAGATGTAAGCATTCAAATCGACGAATATCAAATTGTGCATGTGTCCAATATGAACGAATCTAGTAAGTCGAACTTCGATGGAGAAGAGGAAGGATACGTTCTTACATATAAAATGTCATTGGTTAACAACTCAGATGAGGATGTATATTATGCGGGCGGTATTTCCTTATTGTCAGATGATGGAGTAGATTATATCATTCCGAGAGAGTATCTTGTTGACCGTGAACAATGGCTTAATGATGACAGTACGGAGAATCCTTCTCAATACACGAAAGGGACAACATTCACTGGAATGAACGCCCATTCAATGACCAAGGCACAATTTGAAAAACTAAGCTCTCCAACCTTAAAAATCGATGCGTTATTCTTAAATGATGATGTATCGCAAAAATTGGGAGAGGCAGCTATATTCAAAATCCCTTTTAATGATGAGGGTGTTGAAAAAGCGGCGGCATCATCAAAGCTTTACCAAGACCGAATGATGACTGATAGTATTGCGGATAAAGAAGTATTTTTCGAAAAAACGGATATCAATGAAACGAAAGAAATTGATGGTGTGAAAATTACTTTGAATGGTGTCCAGTATGCGAACGTGACGCCAACGGAAGCCTATAAAGATAGTTTTTCTGATTTCGGTGACAGCGGAGTGGTAGCTTTGACCGCGAAAATCACCATTGAAAATGGCAGTGATACTCCGTTTGACAAATATTTAGTTAACAGAAGTCTGACCATCGATAAAAATCGTGGGACTATGTTCAATCAAGGAATGCTTGAGCCGAATGTCAGCGGTACATTTAACCCAGGGGACAAACAAGAGTACCTGACTGTATTCTTATTTAGAAAAGATGAATTCGGCATCTATAAAGAGTTTGAACTTAAAGTTGGCCCGCTAAAAGATGATAAAGCGAATGAGCTATTTAAAGAGAAGACAGTGACATTTGATTTACCAGTGAAAAAGTAACTAGCACTCAATCCGGTTTGAAATGACATGTTCATTTTAGACCGGATTTTTTGTGGCACAGGGACAGGTCCTTGACCCACTAGTTTAATAGATGTCTTAATATTAAGTGGACCATTCTTGCCTAAGGGTAGCATTTCATATGCTACCCTTTTCCTAATACATTAAATACTTAATTTAACAAGATTCAATGCTGCCGCGTTAATACCGTTATCACAAGTCCGAATGGTTTCCCTATTGAAAATGCTATCGTTAATAAGTCGAACTTCGGTACCGTCAGGTATCTCAATAATAGCTTCTCCATGAAGTTCAAAACAAGAAAAATCGTTCACACCAGGTACATATTGATATTGTTGTCCGAATCTTATTTGTGTATTAGGGACGCGGATTCCATTAATCGTAATATTGATTACCGGAGTATAAAAGTTGGTATCTACTGGTAATTGTGGATTCCATGTTACAGTGTAAGTCACAAGATAATCTCCACCATTTTCTACAAGAATTGTATTAGGATCTGTTAGAGTTACTCCACCAGAAGTTGGCCCAGAGAAACTGAATGAAAAAGGCCGGTCAAAACCAACTGTTTGGAATTCATCAGACCAGAAACTACCATACGCAGGCGTTTTTTGAATGCCCATAAAAACAACTCCTTTTCAGATTGATATATTTCTATATCTCTATGAAAAGGAATATTTTTACGATTGGACATGTAAATCAAAATCTTAATAAATGTGTAACTTACTTACAGTTTTTTAATATCTATCTCTATTATTTAAAAATTAAATGTAAAATAAACAAAAGAATGTAAATTTTGGTATAAATTATTATAATGAAAAAGTATCAAGTTCATCGTAGGAGGAAGCACATGAAGAAAGTATTCTTAGCTATTATGTTAGTACTATCCGTAATTTTACCTTCATTGACTCTAAATGTATCTGCATCAAATCTAGTAATCAAGGTAAACGATAAGCAACTATCGAACAGTCCATTTATTAGCAATGGCACAACGTATGTCCCTTTAAATGAAATTGCTGAAAAAATGGGAGAAGCTGTTACGTCTATTGATAGTCAGAAAAAGGTAGTCATCCAAGGTAATAACTTTACGGTAAGTGTAAAAGATGGCCAAACCTTTGCTGTGCTTAATGGGAAAATCGTTCCATTGAAGATTAAAAAAGTAGATGGTAAAGAAGTAAACGCTGAATTGAAGTCGATTTATAAAAACGGCCAAGTCTATGTACCTCTTGAATTTATTTCATCGGGAAATGGTATGACATATGCAGTAGAAACGATAAATGAAGATAACCAAACGATCATTTATATTGGAGACATTCCATCAGCAATAAAGAATGAAATTAGTAAAAGACCAATTGTTTTAAAAGTAAACAACAAGCAAGTATCTAGTAAAGGGAGTCCGTTTAGAAGCAATGGTACCACTTACGTTGCATTGAATGAGATTACAAAGCTTATGGGTAGTGAAGTGTATCCGGGGAAAAACGAAGTCAATGTGGGGCTAGCGTTTTTAGCTTCTGCCACTATAAAAGCCGGTGAATCGACTGCCTCTATTTACGAATCACAAAAAAATAGTAGAGACCGAACAAAAATCGTGCCGTTAAGAAACATAACAATCAATGGAAGAACGACCCCAGACGAAGCAAAGGCAATCAGCAAGAATGGTCAAATTTTTGTACCCGTTGAATTTATTTCATCCACCGATGGGATGAATTATATTGTGGAGACAGTCAAAGACAAATCAAAAACATCCATATACGTAGGGGAACTTCCTTCTAGCCTACAAAAATCCATTAAAAAACAAGGATATGCAACAAAAATTGAATCAGTCACTAAATATCCTGGTAGTATTTATTCAAGTAATAGAATCGTGAAAAATCAACAATTCTATATTCTTAGTGAGCAAGATGGTTTATACAAAATTAAAGTAGGCAAACATCTTGGCTATGTCGAGAAAGATGCTGTCAAAATCGGAAAAACACCAGCAAAAGGCAAGATGTATTCAGATGGATGGGTTGCCCCTAAGTTAAAGTCAAAATGGAGCAAAAATCCACAAGTAAACTATAAAACTCTGCAAAATGAATTAGGATTTTCGAAAGATGGTATGGTTTATGATGTGTTCGGGGCCGTTCGAGGTATCCAAGTGATTCATGATGGAGGTTCTTCAACTGAAGTAGGGATCTCATTCTTTCTATGGAAAACTAAGGAAGTCGAGCAATCGTATCGTATCCCAATTGTAGCAAAAGAAGTGTTTAAATTATATTTTGGTAAGGATGCAAACCGAGTATGGAATTACTTCAACAGAAATGATATTCCAGAAAAGTTTACGGCAAATGGAAGAACCGTGAAAGCCCAATTCATAGAACCGACTGGTTCGCTTTATTTACAAGTGGGTTATAAAAAATAAAAACTCTATCATTTAGTAACTAAAATTTTTTGGCCTATGCATTTATATTGCATAGGCTCTTTTCTATTTAACCAAAAAAGTATATATAACCCACCTTACAGTAATGGCTTACAACAAACCGTAGATTTAGCCATTGCCTCATTAAGAATTTGAATAGATTGTAAGACAGTAGCTCTCTCAAATTCACTCATGTTTGATAGAACCTCATTTAAATATTCCTTCATTTGGGTATCTATGGTGGTGGAAACATATTTTCCTTCAGTAGTTAATGAAAGAATGTATACTCGGCGATCTTCAGGTAAGGGGGTCTTCTTGATCAGTCCCATCTTTACGAGACTTTGAATTTGTCTACTGAATGTAGTGATATCTATTCCTAATTTATTCGCTATCATTTGTACGGAGGGTGATTCTTGTTTATCAATCTCATAGATGATGTGACTTTGGACGACTGAAATGTCAGCACCACCAACTGAGCAGCAGTTCTTACTCAAAAAACCAAATCTTCTAGTCATTATTTGAAATAATTCTCGGATATCTTCCATAAAAAACTCACCTCAATCTATTTATAACATAATAATTGTACTATGCAAACTTATAAACGGTTCCTTTAAATGACTAAATCAATTAATCAGTCTAGATATAATATAAATAAAATGGAATTATTTTTAAAAATCATAAATTCTTGGAAAAAAACACTTGCAAGTTACAAATAAAATTGTTATAACTGAATTAAGAAAAATATTTGCAAATTGCAAATAAAGGAGAGGTTACTATGTTGGATGTCATTATCGTTGGTTCTGGTCCATTTGGAATATCGTTAGCTGCTCATGCTGTTGAAAAGGATTTGAAGTATAAATTATTTGGGTATCCTATGGATTTTTGGAAAAATCAAATGCCCCAAGATATGTTTATTCGCACTCCTCACGAGTTTGTTAGTTTCTCAGATCCAAAGGAAGATTACACAGTGCAAAAATTTGAAGAAGAAACCGGAATTGAACTAGTTTCTCCACTACCAAGACCGATCTTCGTTCAATATTCCGAGTGGTTTGCTCAAAAGACAGGAATTGAATTTACGACTGAACTAGTTAGGAAGGTTACTCCTATTAATGGGTATTTTGAAGTGATCACAGAAACAGGAGAGAAACATACCGCAAAGAATGTCATTATCGCTACAGGTGTTACACATTATAAGCACTTGCCATCATTTTTAAAAGGATTCTCATCAAATTTAGTCACACATACATCGGGCTACACTTCATTCTCTAACTTTAAAGGAAAAAAGGTTGTTGTATTGGGAAGTGGCCAAAGTGCATGGGAAGCGGCCGGTTTATTACACCGTGATGGAGCAGATGTAGAATTAATCTATAGAAAATCTGGTCCGAATTATGCAGGCAGTAGAGAAAATGAAATTGCGCTTCGTGATTATGGAGATGTATTTTATAACTTGCCAATAGAGGAAAAGAAACAAGGATGGGGTCAATCAGCTGGAAGTGTCGCTCATTTTCTAAAACCTTATGTAGAAGGAATTGTTCCTCAAAATAGTAGCTTAGAAGTTACGAAGGTTGAAGAAGTTAGTGAATCAGAGATTAAAATCACTTTATCTAGTGGAGAAGAAAAAATTGTAAACCACATTATCGCAGCCACTGGCTTTCATATCAATCTAGATAAGGTACCATTCCTGGACGATGATTTCTTATCAATGATTGATCGCGAAGAAGGATTCAATCAGTTTCCAAAATTAAAGGAATCTTTTGAATCTAGCGTTCCTGGTTTATATTTTGCAGGCCCATTGTCCTCTCATAGTCATGGACCAACATTTCGATTTATTTTAGGTCTTAAGAAAACAGCCCATTCCATTATCCCTTCCATTGTAAAAAACGGAAGTAAAGCGATAACACTTTAATAAAAAGGAGAAATGATCATGACACGACTAAATAAAGAAAAGCTACCAGTTGCGATTATAGGTGGAGGTCCTGTTGGATTGGCTGCAGCTGCTCACTTAGTAAAAAAAGGGGAAGAATTCATTCTATTCGAGGCCGGTCGTCAAATAGGTGCAAGTGTTTTGGAGTGGGGACATGTGAGAATGTTCTCGCCATGGCAATATAACATTGACCAGGTGGCAAAAGAACTTTTAGATGCTGAAGGGTGGTCTACACCTAATCTTGAAGATGTACCTAATGGGTCAGAGCTTGTAAATGATTACCTGGTACCTTTAAGTGAAATTCCTTCCATAAAAAAGCGAATGGTATTGAATGCTAAAATTGTTGGCGTTGCTAAACATGGATTAGATAAGTTAAAGACATCGGATCGAACAAAAAGGCCTTTTGATTTGTATGTAGAAGTGGATGGCGAAACGACCGTCTATCAAGCAAAAGCAATCATTGATGCATCAGGAACTTGGAAGAATCCGAACCCTTCCTTATCAAATGGAATTTGGACAAAAGCAGAAAAGAATCTATCTGAACACATCACCTATGGAATTCCCGATGTACTTGGAGATAAAGGAACTAAGTATAGCAATAAAACGGTTATGGTTGTTGGAAGTGGTCATTCGGCTATAAACACATTGTTGGACTTAGCTAAATTAAAGGCTACTTATAAAGATACAAAAATCATTTGGGTTTTAAGAAAAAATCATGTTAGAGATGTTTATGGTGGTCAAGAAAATGATCAACTACCAGCTCGAGGAAAACTAGGAATAAGAATTCAAGAATTAGTGGAGACAGAGGCTATTCAAATTTTAACACCATTTTATATCAATCAAATCATAAATAATGGTACTAAGATTACTGTAGAGGGGACATTGAATGACACCGATTACACCGTTAACCATATAGATGAAATGATTGTTGCGACTGGATTTAGACCAGACACATCGTTTCTAAATGAAGTTAGAATAAGCTTAGACCCTGCACTTGAGAGTGTAGAGGCTCTTGCCCCGTTAATTGATCCTAATATTCACAGTTGTGGAACCGTTAGACCACATGGTGAAGAAGAATTAAGGCAGCCAGAGGAAGGTTTTTATATTGTAGGAATGAAAAGCTATGGAAGGGCACCAACCTTCTTATTAGCTACAGGATATGAACAAGTAAGATCTGTTGTCGCTTATCTTACTGGTGATTTCAAAGGGGCTAAGGAAGTTCAATTAATTTTACCAGAAACAGGTGTATGTAACAGTGGAGCTAATGTGGACTGTTGCGAAATTGAGGTAGCAAAGCCCCAAACAAATTCTTGTTGCGTGGAAGCTAAAGTTGAAGTGAAAAGTTCTTCTTGCTGTGGTTCTTAACCAGCCGGTTTTTCGGCTGGTTTTTATAAGTTCATTATTTTATAAAAAGAAGGAATGAATATGGAGAATAAAAAAAGTTCCATTGTTGCCGTTGCCTTAATCACTGCCATATGTTTAGCAGGCGATTCCATGTTGTATATTGTCCTTCCTACTCATTGGAAAGAAGTCGGCTTAGTTTCATTAGTAGAAGTAGGAATTCTTCTTTCCATCAATCGATTTGTCAGGTTACCTTTGAATCCAATTATCGGTTTATTCTATTCAAGAGTAAACTTTCGAAGTGGAATTCTATTGGCGGTTCTTCTTAGTGGAATAACCACTTTAGGATATGGGTTTGCCGAAAAATTTGAGTTATGGGTAGTTTTGCGATGTGTTTGGGGATTTGCATGGTCCTTGTTTAAGTTAGGTGCTTTTCTTCTTATTCTCCAGTTATCGACAGATTCAAATCGTGGAAAGTTCATGGGTACCTATAATGGCTTATATAGACTCGGAAGCTTACTCGGAATGTTACTAGGTGGGTTTCTGGCAGACATCTATGGTATGAAGGTGATTAGTCTCTTTTTAGGTACCATTGCCTTCTTAAGTATTCCATTGATATATAAATACTTACCGACTACCATTCATACAGTAGCCCTCCAAATACATAAGCACAAGGGTTCGAGCTCCTTTAAAAATGGCTATTCGGATATTCTTTGGATGTTGGGAACAGCATTTTTAACGGTTATGATTTTAGAAGGTATGTTTAATGCCATGCTAAGTCATATCATCAATATCCAGATAGCTGAAGAAAGCGCTACTTACTTTTTCATAGGTGCTGCTTCATTAGCAGGTATTCTACAAGCGGTAAGGTGGGGGAGTTTACCTTTTTTAACACCAAGAGTAGGTAGTTTAGTGGATAAAAGTAAAATGAAACCATTCGTTTTATTTGTTTTTATGATCATGGCAACCTTGTCTTTACTCATAATCTCATTAGATATTCCTCTGTTAATCTGGTTACCGTTTCTCATTGTACACTTATTAATCTCTTCAAGTGTAACGACCATTGTAGATACAATGGTGAGTGAACTGGCTTCAAAAATGTCTAATCAAGTGAAAATCATGACAGTTTTTACGATTATTGCTGATTTAGGTGCAGCTCTTGGGCCGATATTAGGTTATACATTTGAGCAATTATTTGGTATAAGAAACGTTTTAGTCGTTTGTGCCATCATTATATTATTCCTATCGATTAGGTGGTTATTACTAGGTAAATTTAATAAACATTCTAGCTTCTTAAATCAAAAAAATCATTCAATTGCCTTAGATCGTAACTAGCTTATACTCTTTTTAGCCCCCGTAGATGCTACGGGGGTTAGGTCTTTGCCTGATAACTACCCTTCATTAGAATAGCTTTGCTATAAGTTAATCACTTAGAGCTAATAATAATCAAAAAATATCTTTACAAATTCTTTACTTGATATCAGTATATAATTATCTTATTATATAAATGAATTCTAATATAAGCGGTTAGTTATATGTATTGTGGAGGTGACAGCATGGAAGTAGAAAAGGTAGCAAACATCTTAAAATTACTTGGTGATAAAACGAGACTAACGATGATGGGGCTATTGGTTGAAAGTGAATGTTGTGTATGCGAATTTGTGGAAATTTTTCAAATGAGTCAACCAGCAATCAGTCAGCATTTAAGGAAATTAAAAGATAGCGGGTTAGTGAAGGAAAAGAAGAGAAGTCAATGGGTGATTTATTCGCTGAATACTGAAAGTGAGTACTATGAGTTAGTGAAAGATTTAATCAATCATATTCCTAATCAAAAAGAAAAGCTTGATGAATTAAATGAAAAAGGTTTAAGAATTAGTTGTGAATAGGGGGGATATGAATTGATTTCAACAGTTTTAGCGATCAGTATTTTTTTACTTACACTCGTTTTCGTTATTTGGCAGCCGAAAGGACTATCCATTGGGTGGACAGCTTGTGGAGGGGCCGTTCTTGCCTTATTGGCACAAGTAGTTGATTTCGGTGATGTTGTTACCGTAACTGGGATTGTTTGGAATGCAACATTAGCGTTTATTGCTATTATTATTATTTCTATCATACTAGATGAAATTGGATTTTTTGAGTGGTCTGCTCTTCATATGGCTCGTATTGCTGGTGGGAATGGATTGAAAATGTTCATTTATGTCACTTTACTAGGAGCTGTTGTTGCCGCTTTCTTTGCAAATGATGGGGCAGCCTTAATCTTGACTCCTATCGTACTAGCGATGGTTCGTGCATTGAAATTTGAAGATAAGATGATCCTTCCATTTATTATGGCAAGTGGGTTTATTGCAGATACAACATCTCTACCACTTGTAGTAAGTAATCTCGTGAATATTGTTTCAGCTGACTTTTTTGGAATTGGGTTTGTGGAATATGCTAGCAAAATGATTGTACCAAACATGTTTTCACTCGTCGCAAGTACCATCGTTTTGTATTTATTTTTCAGAAAAAGCATTCCTAAAGACTATGACTTGAAGCACTTAAAGAAGCCAAGTGAAGCGATTAAAGATGTAAAAATGTTTAAGCTTTCATGGATTGTATTGGGCATATTATTAGTTGGATATTTCATCAGTGAATTTGCCGGTATTCCCGTTTCATTCATTGCTGGAATGGTCGCGATTATCTATTTATTAATGGCTCAAAGAAGCCCTGCAGTACAAACAAAAACAGTACTAAAAGGAGCTCCGTGGGCTGTCGTATTTTTCTCTATTGGAATGTACGTAGTTGTTTACGGCCTACGTAATGTCGGTTTAACTAATATTCTCGCCGATATGATACAAGCAGCTGCAGACCAAGGCTTATTTGCTGGAACGATTGCAATGGGATTCATTGCGGCCATTCTTTCATCTGTCATGAATAATATGCCTACCGTTATGATTGATGCATTAGCGATTGCAGAAACGAATACAACAGGTATTATTCGTGAAGGACTCATTTATGCAAATGTGATAGGTTCTGATTTAGGTCCGAAAATCACACCAATTGGATCCCTTGCTACATTACTCTGGCTTCATGTTCTATCCACTAAAGGTGTGAAAATCACATGGAGTTACTATTTTAAAGTAGGAATTATTCTTACCATCCCAACACTATTAATTACTTTAATTGGTCTTTATTTATGGTTGTTGGTGTTTTATTAAATACATGAAAATATAAACAGAAAAAGGAGCTACTCATATGTCTAAAAAAACAATCTACTTCTTATGTACAGGAAATTCATGCAGAAGCCAAATGGCTGAGGGATGGGCAAAAAAATATTTAAGTGAAAATTGGGATGTATATAGTGCAGGCTTAGAAGCGCATGGTCTTAATCCTAATGCCGTTAAAGCAATGAAAGAATCTAGTATAGATATTTCTAATCAAACTTCTGATGTAATTAACCCTGAGATTTTAAACCATGCTGATTTAGTAGTTACTCTATGTGGTCATGCTGCGGACCATTGTCCAGTTACACCACCACATGTTACGCGTGTTCACTGGGGATTTGATGACCCAGCTAAAGCGGAGGGAACGGACGAAGAAAAATGGGCATTTTTCCAACGTGTACGTGATGAAATTGGAGATAGAATTAAACAATTTGCTGAGACGGGCAAGTAAGTAAATAGCTCAGAGAATCTTTCTCTGGGCCATTTATTATGATTTTTAAGAATGAACGTATTTAAGGTAAAGGAGTGTAAGTATGACAAAAGTAGAAATTTTTGACCCAGCACTGTGTTGTCCTACCGGAGTATGTGGCCCAAGTGTCGATCCAGAATTAACACGAATGGCAACTGCCGTTTTCATTTTAGAGAAAAAAGGATATGACATTTCAAGATTTAACCTTGCTAGTGAACCAGCGAAATTTGCTGAAAATAACAAAGTCAATCAGATTCTCCATGAAAAGGGACCCAATTCTCTTCCGATGACTTTAGTGAATGGAGAAGTGGTTCAATCATCCACTTATCCCTCTAATCAACAACTTGCAGATTGGTTTGGAATATCCGTTGAGGAATTAGAAAGGAAGAAAAGCGGGAATAGTATAAATTTAATTTAGGAGAGTTGAATTATGTTTCAATCATTTGATCCTAAGACCGCCATTTGTACACCATATCTTTTTTTTACAGGCAAAGGTGGAGTTGGAAAAACTTCAACTGCCTGTGCAACAGCGGTTGCATTAGCTGATGATGGTAAGAGAGTATTATTAGTAAGCACAGATCCAGCGTCTAATTTACAGGATGTGTTAGAAGTTGAACTTACGAATACTCCTAAGGAAATTCCGACTGTACCTAATCTTTTTGCATGCAATTTAGATCCTGAACTAGCAGCTCGTAAATACCGTGAAAGGGTAGTGGGGCCTTATAGAGGAGTACTACCTGATAGTGTAGTTGTAACGATGGAGGAGCAAATGTCAGGGGCCTGTACAGTCGAGATTGCGGCCTTTGACGAATTCACCAGTTTACTTGGAAATGAAGCAATAACGGAGAGTTACGGTCATATTATTTTTGATACCGCTCCAACGGGTCATACATTACGACTGCTACAACTTCCAACTGCATGGACAGGTTTTTTAGAAGAGAGTACACATGGAGCATCTTGCCTTGGTCCACTATCAGGCCTTGGTGATAAGAAAGAACTTTATAATAAAACAATGCTGGCTTTATCTGATGCGAAGCAAACCATGCTCATACTCGTAGCAAGACCCGATGAATCATCATTATTAGAAGCGAATCGAGCTGCTGCAGAATTACGTGAAATTGGAATCGAAAATCAAACACTGATTATAAATGGTCTTATGCAAAATTACTTACCAGATGATGAGGTATCTTCGTTTTTCTATATGAAACAACAAAGCGCGATTAGTGAATTACCACTACAACTTAAACAGGGTCTTATTTACTCCTTACCTTATGTTTCCTACTCTTTAACTGGAATAGAAAGCTTAAGATATTTATTCAAATACATCACCTTATCATCAACCCAAGAATCAACAAATAAACGAAGCTCACAAGTAAACCTGCCTAAGCTGAAGGACTTGATTGATGAACTATCTAATCAAAATAAACGGGTGATCTTCACAATGGGTAAGGGCGGAGTTGGAAAAACGACCATCGCATCTGCTATTGCGATAGGATTAGTAGAAAGAGGACACCAAGTTCACTTAACCACGACCGATCCAGCAGCGCATGTGGGCAACATTTTTAAGGATAATCAACTGACTGGAAGCTTAACAATCAGTCAAATTCATCCAAAGCATGAAGTGACAAAATATAAGGAAGAAGTCCTTGCTACTGCAGGAAAGGATCTTGATGAGGATGGTCTAGCATACTTAGAGGAAGACTTAAACTCGCCATGTACGGAAGAGATAGCAGTTTTCCGAGCGTTCGCAGAAGTGGTGGAACGATCAGAATCTGAGATTGTCGTTATTGATACGGCACCAACTGGGCATACTTTATTGCTTTTAGATGCTGCTCAATCTTATCATAAGGAGCTATCCCGTTCTACAGGAGAGGTACCTGAAAGTGTTCAAAAACTATTACCTCGATTAAGAAATCCAAATGAGACAAGTGTGGTAATCGTTACCTTGGCCGAAGCAACTCCTGTTTTAGAGGCTAGTCGTTTACAGAATGATTTAAAGAGAGCTGATATCCATCCAAATTGGTGGGTTATCAATCAAAGTTTACATGCAACCAGCACAAAGGATCCTGTATTAATGGGAAGAGCAAATTCTGAAATACAGTGGATACAAAAAGTTGAAGAGCTATCCGAAAAATGCGCCATTGTTCCAATTATAAATGAAGAACGTATGGGTTCCCTTCAATTAAAAAATTTTTTATATAAGTGTAAGTGAAAGGAGAAACAAAATGCAAATTACCAATGATGCAAGAGATATGTTGAAAAAAGTATTTGCTGATAAAAATGTTAGTGGAATTCGTGTTTATTTTGCTGGCTATGGCTGAGGAAGTCCACAAGTAGGACTGGCTCTGGATGAGCCAGAAAAGGACGATAAAGTGGTCATTATTAATGAAATACAAGTAGCGATTGATGAAATGATTGAACCCCATATTCAAGATCTTGTATTAGGTCTGAATGAAGAGAAAACGGCATTTGTGTTAACAGGGAACGAAAGTAACTGTTGCTAAGGAGGACCCAAAATGAGCGAGAAAAATTACCAAGCTTTAATAAAGGATCGAATTTTCATCGGTGGCGCCGATGATGTTGACGAAGTAATGAGAAATGAAACAGTGGATGTTATTTATGATTTACGAGCAGAAGCTCCAACGCAAGAATCGAAATATAATCGAATCCACAATCCCATTGTAGACGATGAAGAGTTCCAAGAAAAGTCTGTTAAAAAGGCTATTGATGAAGTAATGAAATCCTATAATGAAGGTAAAAAGATTTATTTTCATTGTGGTGGCGGAAGTAATAGAACAGGGACAGTTGCCATTGGAACACTACTTGCATTAGGGGAAGCAGAAACGATTAATGATGCAGAAGAGATGTCTTCAGCGGTCCGTCCCAAAATTAAGGTGAAACCAGAAATGAAAGAAGCTCTAAAGAAGATTTATCCAGACGCATAAGGTCAATCCAAACCCTCAAAAGTCATTGCTTTTTGAGGGTTTTTTAATTTAATTTTTACAAAAAAACGCATAAGATAAACTTAAACCCACAACAAATAGTCCGAGTGCAACATAGGCAGGCAGTAGATGAATAAATGTCGTATATCCTATCGCAAAATGAATGTATATCCCCGCGATAAAGGCAGGAATTCCACCAACGAGATACGTCCACCATATCCACCTGTTTCCTTGTTGAAATCCCCATAAGGAAATCAATAATACTAACAAGCCGACACTTAATAACGCGCTTCCGAAACCTGCTCGGTCATGTGCTAATACAGGGAGTAAGTTTTTGTTAAATGAATCGAGCATTTCAGGTGTCATACAAATATAGCTCAAATCGGTTGAAACGAAGATGGACGTTACACCAATATATGAAATCATCACCCCACCTAGGACAAAGGAGAAACCTAAAAGAACAAAGGCGAGCTGTCCGTAAACGGCCCTTTTCCATATAGCGTCGTTTCTTCTATTTTTCGACGAAGGAGTTCCAGAGATGTTCCTAGTTTTCACGAACCCGTATACGTAAAATGGCAACAACACGAGCCAAAATAATAAATGCAGCCAATCAAAATAACCATAGCCAATAAAGGCAAAGATCCCGAGAAAACCTACAATAGCTGCTGCATCAATCGCCTGTTTAGCCCATTTCAATCCATTTTTCACACCGTGCTTTGCAAGCTGCATGTATACAATTCCACCAGAGATCATCGTTCCTGCTAATGTCATCCGGTCATGTTCCATAAACAACATGATTCGCTCATTGAAATTCCAAACCGACTGCCGAGACATTTCGAGAAAATATTCGTCATAAGGGAGGATGACCGTAGTGACACTAAATAGGAGAGCGAGCAGTCCTCCGAAAAAGATGAATAGCCCAAACAACCAGTAGGCAAACCAACCCGGTTGAGGGGATGGTGAAAGGATGAGGCGATCTAATAGGGCTTCGTTTATTCGTTTCGTCAAACCAGGGCCAGCAAAAACATATCCGTCGGAAACCATCACTAAATCAGCACCAGCATCTAGCAGTTCCAAAGCTTGTTCGGGCTCAGTTATGCCACCTGAGGTAATGATCGTTTTTTCAAATCCATTCTGCCTTAGTACCTTGATGTTTTCTATTAATCTCGTTTCAAGGACAACTCCTGACAAAGCGGATATTTCAGTTAAAAGGCTGTCATCGACGTTAGAAATGGTTAGATAAATGGGTTTCCTAGTTTCAGAAAAGATACTGGTATGTGCCGTTTCTAAAATAAACCCATCCACAAGTCCATCTAATTTTTCAATCATGATTTTAATCTCATCGTAACTTCCTGAAAGACGAGCGAAAATAGGTTGTTTTTTTCTGAGTGTAGAAAGCTTTTTTATCGTTTCTTCTAAGCCTATGGATTCAGGCTTTTTCGGAAATTCTATTTTTTTATTCTTCGTATCCACTTTTGGTTCTGTAAATCTATCAGACTTCCTTATGGTCACAGGACCAATTTCTAAAAAGCCAAATCCTAAGTTGGTAAAAGCCTTCGTTCCAGTTAGAAGCGGATCAATCTTGCCCGACAGCCCAACCGGATTAGGAAAATCAATATGATTGATTTTTTTATGTAAAAGCTTTGAACATTCTTCTCTTCCTAAAAAATTAATGACATGTGATCCCATGCCAAAAGGAAGAGAAGCAACGATGCTCATTCCACGGTGGATGAATTCTCTAGATAAAGTTGGAGGTAATGCTGAGAGAATGGGCTTGAAAATACCGTGATAAGACCAATCTGGCATGAAGAGTTCCTCCTGTCTATTTTTCTTTATTTTAGCATGAAAGGAGACGGAAGCGGGATGGTGCTTGCCCATTCAGTATATTCTAGTCTCTAAATTGTAAGGAGCTTTAAGTAATAAATGCAATTTCAAAAATATGGTAAAATAAAATAAAAAGAGTTGATAAGAGATTTTCAATGAATATGGTCCTTTTATGCAGAGTCACTTAGTCCTCTTGATGTTACGAGTTAAAAAGGGAGAATCGATTAAAAAAGCAAGGCAGTACTTTTTTAGAATGGTAAACGAAAATGAAAGGGGTATGATATATGGAAATAAAAAGAGTACTTCCAGAACCTCATAGATATGCTGTTTGTGCCCATGAAGACCAGCCGATAAAGGAATTTTATAAAGGGGTCTTCAATGAAATCTTTATTTTCTTTCATCCATTTATTAAGCCAGTGACCATTGATTTAGATTTGTTTACTCCAGAAACGTATCCAGACAAATTTCAGGTGATCAAAAATTGCGAAATGGTAACGTGGAAAGAATTTTTAGCTCTAAGTGGGATGAAAAGTTATGAGGAGTTGGATATTGGACTTCGCACGAGTATACTCGGCTTAAAGAAGAAGTATGAGAATAAGAAATTAATGGAGATTATTGATATTGCGAGTAAGAAGTACAGTCTCGTTCCTCCATCAGAAGGTCACTTGCCTGATATTTTAATAAATAAACTTTTAGAAGCAATCAAAAGAGAAAAGTATGATTGGATTTGGGTAGGCGATGAATTTGGTACGGAAAGAAAGTTAGAATATATAGATGATCTAATCAACCAAGATACATTGGCAAGCCATAACCTCTTTACACATGACCATTCAATACTGATAACCACTCATTGGGATAGCCATTTTTCTATGATTTGTTCAGATGATAAAAAGAAGATAGATAGAATTATCCAAACGTGTAATCTGGATGGTTTTTACTGTGATGATAGTACAGAGATATATTGGAGCATACGTAATACATATAAAAATGGTTAGTTTACACATGAGACTATGTATATAAGTGAAAAGTAGGTCCCTATGCTTTATCCCGGGACCTACTTACATTAACATTCTTTAATTATCAAGCCATACATAATTGAACTCACTGAAACCGGTATAATCTATTGCTTCGTCGGAAGTCGGATGGCCTTTTACGTAACTTTTATATGGTAAAAATCCATTTTCGTCCGCAATCGGGTATATCGGTAAGTCTTCTGATAAAATACGTTGAACGTCTTTATACAGAGGAGCACGTGTTTCCTCATCGTATAGTTGTGAACCTTCTGATAATAGTTTATCTAAATCTGAGTTATGATAGCCTGAAAAATTGTTTGTACCGTCTGAAGCTACACGGAAGGCAATGGAGCCTACATCAGGACCATGATAACCGTTCGTGATGGCCATATTAAAGTTCTTGTTTTTCTGAACTTTTTCACTCCAAGCAGCGAATTCAAGAACGTTTAGCTTTACATTAATCCCAATTTGTTTCAGTTGATATTGAACCACTTTGGCTACATCAACAAACGCGCTATATTCATAGACGTCAAAACTAACATCGAAATAAAATCCATCTTTGTTTTTCGTATAACCAGCTTCTTTCAGCAAGTCTTCAGCTTTTTTAGGATCATATCCAGTGACTTTATAATCGTCTGTAACAGCCCAGTCATATACAGGTGATAAGAAGTATTCTGCTGGAATGGCAAGACCATTCATTGCTTTGTTTACAATATCATTATTATCTAAGGCGTAGGCAACAGCCTGTCGTGCCTTTAAGTTATCGAAAGGTTTTTCTGCAAAATTAAAGGCGATATAATAACGTGCCGGAAAGAGATTAGGATCCACCACGATAGAAGGATCATCTTTCATTTGTTGAATCATAGCAGTTGGTGGAGGAAGTTCTGAACTATCAACATCACCATTCAGGAATGCTTGCATCATGGTGTTTTCATCAGGAATAATGGAGAAAATCACCTTATCTACATATGGAACATGCCCAAAATAGTCATCATTTCTTACAAGTGTCATACTTTTTCCGTTATCAAACTTTTCAAATTTGAAAGGACCAGAACCTACTGGATCAATACTCGTACCCGCTTCCCAGTTGTCTCCACTATAAACATGCTCCGGTAAGATAAAAGTACCGTACCAAGCTAAATTCCCTAAAAATGTTACATCCGCATGATTTAACTGAATCACAGTAGTGTTTGCATCAGTGCAACTTACTTCTTTAATGTTTTTTAAATTTCCAACTGCGAAACCATTATTAGCTTTAATGGTGTCTAGAGTCCATTTTACATCATTACAAGAGAAGTCTTTTCCATCATGCCATTTCACATTCGTATTTAAATTAAATGTGATTTCAGTCCCATCTTCTGAAACTACCCAATCCTTTGCTAGATCAGGAATGATTTTTTGTTCATTATTAATTTTAATCAGGCGGCTAAAAATATTTTGTGCCATTGGATAGAATGATTGACCTCCATTGGCATCTGGGTTAAGATTATCAACATTTTCATCAATACTTACAATGAATGTGCCACCTTTTTTAGGTTCTGAACTTGAACCCTTGTCTGTCGTCGTACCCGTTTCTTTTGTTCCCGTACAGCCTGTAATCATTAAAAGAATAAATGCAATCATTAACATGGAAAGGCCTTTTCTCACAAAATAACCTCCTTGAATTTTTTATATTTATTCAGAAATAGAGTGGTTTACCCATTCCTGAAGACAATCCGCATGATAGAACTACTAAAATGCTCTATTCCTTTTCCGGAATATAAGGGCAACTAACTAAATGATCATTGCCAACGTCTATATAATCGGGATACTCTGTTTTACATGAGTCCCGTCTTTGGAAGCATCTCGAATAAAAATAACATCCAGGTCCTGTATTAATAGGGGTTGGTGGCTCTCCTTTAATGGGAATTACTTCTCGTTTTTCAAAAGAATCATCAATTCTAGTGAAATTGGAAATTAATGCTCTCGTATAAGGATGTTGTGGATTGTGTAACACATCATCCGTTGAGCCCATTTCAACGATTCTTCCAAGATACATGACCGCAACTCGATCTGAAATATACCGAGTAGTGGTAATATCATGGCTGATGAATACTAAGGCAGTGTTTTGTTTTCGAGTAAGATTGACTAGTAGATTGATAATATCCGCACGTATGGATACATCTAGCATAGATACGGGTTCATCAGCAACTAGAAATAATGGGTCTAGCAGCATGGAACGTAGTATAGATATTCGTTGCAGCTGTCCTCCTGATAGTTCATGTGGGAAACGAAATAAAAAGTCTTTGGCTGGACTCAACCCTGCCTTTTCCATTACATCAATACACATAGACAAACGTTCTTCATGATTTTTCCCGATATTGTGTAGCTTCAGGGTCCCCGTAAGAATCTTAGCGATGTTGAACCTCGGATCAAAGGTATCAAAGGGGTTTTGAAAAATGATTTGGGCAGTGCGGTAAAATTTCAATCTATCTTTCTTGTAAAGCTCTTGAGCAGATATTCCATTAAAGCTAATGGTACCTTTTGTCGTATTTTCTAGGTTAACTAAAAGTCGTCCTAGGGTAGACTTTCCACAACCGCTTTCACCGATAATACCTAGAACTTCTCCTTTTTCCAGAGAGAAGCTTATACCATCCACTGATTTAACAAGGGCATTTCTATCAGCTTTATTTTTGGTAGAGAGCATATTATTTCTTTGCTTATAATGCTTATAAACATTGTTTACTTCGATTGCTTTTGTAAGTTGGTTAGTCATCCAATTCACCTCCTATAAGGTGACAAGATATTTTGTGCTCACCAGGTAAAGCCACTTCTGAAGGGAGTTTTTCCCTGCATATGTCCATGACATGTTCACATCGATTCGCAAAAACACAGCCTTTCATAGGGGAACTTAAGTCTGGTAGGGAACCAGGAATTCCACGAATATTATTTTTTTCACCCGTAAAGGAAGGCAATGATTCTAGTAATCCTTTTGTATATGGATGTTTTGGGTTTTTTAGAACATCTTTTACTAACCCTGACTCGAGGATATGCCCTCCATACATCACTACCACTTTCTTACAACTAGAAGCCACAACGGACATATCGTGAGTAATCATCATACGAGTGGTATTGAAGTTCTTTTCTAGCTCCATAATGTTTTCTAGTATTTGGCCCTGTGTCACTACGTCTAAGGCAGTGGTTGCTTCATCAAGTATTAATAGTTTTGGATTATGCATTAAGCTAATGGCAATCGAGACCCGCTGAAGCATCCCGCCGGACAATTCAAAAGGGTAAAGATTATAGACTCGTGGTGGTAAATTAACCATTTCTAATAAATCAATCATTCTATTTTTTATTTCTTTTTTAGATAGTTGTTTATCATGAATTTGAAAAATATCTACCATCTGAGATCCTATTTTATGAACAGGACTTAGAGCATTCATAGCCTTTTGGAATACAACGGCAATTTCTTTCCATCTCTTTTTTGTTAATTCCTCATCAGACAGTTTGAGAAAATCCTTTCCGTTTAGATAAACTTCTCCTTCCACTGTTGCGATTCGATTTGGAAGTAGTCGTAAAATAGCCATGGCTAAAGTAGATTTCCCTGAACCAGACTCGCCAACAATTCCAATTGAATCTTGTTCATTGATAGAAAAATTCACCTTGTTTACGGCGGTAATTTGTTTGTTTTTTGTCTGATAAGTAACATTTAAGTTTTTTACTTGCAAAATGGGCAATTTATCCACCTCCTATGAATGATTGCTAAGTTTAGGGCTAAGAACACGATTGAGACCATCACCAACAAGATAAAAGGCTAACACAGTGAATACGATACAAAGTCCTGAAAAAGTAGAAATCCACCAAGCAGTAGTTAAATAGGAACGACCATCACTTACAATTTGCCCCCAACTTATAACATTTGGATCACCTAAACCAAGAAAACTTAGGCCAGATTCAATAAGAATGGCAGCAGAGATATTCATGGTCGTATTAGAAATGATAGGGAAGATCCCATTAGGAATAATATGTTTAAATAACACTTGTCTCTTACTTTCTCCAATAGCAAATGCACTTTTTACAAAAGTTCGTTCTCTTAGGGACATGGCCTGGGCTCTCATTAACCGTGCGTTACCCGTCCAAACGGTGAGTCCGATAACCAATATGACATTAATGATGCTACTACCATATAAGGCAACAATGATTAGGATTAAAAAGAAGGTAGGAGTTATGAAAAAGATATTCGTAATCTCGTTCAAAAATCGATCTGCTTTTCCACCGTAGAATCCTGCAATACCACCAAGAATTGTTCCTATTAAACCTGAAATAAGAGCAGCAATGACGCCGATGACTAAAGAAGTCCGAGCTCCATATACAATCATGCTAAACATATCGTGACCCAAACCATCTGTGCCTAGTAAATGGCTTTTACTAGGTGGAGACACGGTGTCATTGCTTAATGCATAAGGATCATAAGGAGCGATAATTGGAGCAAAAAGCGCGATAACTAACAATAACCCTAATAGAATCAATCCGTATTTAAGTTGAGGAATATCATTAATGATTTCTAGTTTTCTTTTAAACTTAATAAGCATCTTTTCATCCCGCATAGAATCACCTCATTTTTTATATCGAATTCTCGGGTCTATAAAAGCATATACAACATCTACAATAATCATGGTGATTACGACTGAAATGGAAAGAACTAGATAGATTCCCATTAAGAGAGGATAATCTCTCCTCATGATGGCATTTAACATTAATTGACCCATCCCTGGCCAAGAAAAGATAATTTCAATAATGGCTGCACCTGTAACAATAAACGCTAGAGTAATACCAAAAACAGTTACAGTAGGTAAGATGGCATTTTTAAACACGTATTTTCTAAAAATTTGATTCTCTTTCATTCCAGCTGCTTTAAAAGTAGTAATAAAGTCCTCTGACATGACTTGAATAACAGAAGAACGGGAGATTCTAAAATAATACGGAACACTAATAAGAGTGAGAGCAGTCATTGGTAAAATAGAATGGTATAAGACATCGAAAAGGTAGGCCACTCCTGTATAACCTTCACGCAGATTCGTCATTCCCGCAGTTGGGAAAATAGGTAACCATGAAGAGAATAGTAAAATTAACATCATTCCTAACCAAAATGTAGGCATGGAGTCAAAGATATAAGAAATTCCATTTAAAGTGACATCAATTTTAGAACCCATACGTCTTGCACAATAGATTCCTAGTAGACTACCAATAATCACTGAGAGTATGGCAGAAGTGAGGCATAAAAAGAGCGTTGCAGCTAACCGATCAATGATAATTTTAGTGACAGGTTCGTTACTTAATATCGATTCGCCAAGGTCTCCACTTAATAGTGTTTTAATATAGGAATAGAACTGTACCATGATCGGTTGATCTAATCCGTATTTTTTCTGTAAAGCTTCTATCATTTCAGGAGAGGGAGCTTCCTGGCCAGACAGCATAGAGATGGGATCTCCTGGTGCCAAATGAATAATGGAGAAATTTAAGAATATAGAAACAAAAATGATAAGGGTTCCTGTTAAAATTCGTCTACCGATATATTTAGACAAGTGATTACCTCCAAGCCCAATGATCTTCCTTAACTTCAACCCGTTTATTTAGAATAGAAGAGGAGGTCGTTACTCCTCCCGTGTTAATTTCTTAAGTGCAAATGAGATAGAAAAGTATAAATATCAGTGAACTCATCAATCTGCTTTTTAACCGGTTTTCCTACTCCATGTCCCGCATCCTTCTCCATGCGTAAAATAACTGGATTTTTACTATCTGAAGCTTGCAAGGCTGCAGCAAATTTCATTGCATGAGCAGGAACGACCCGGTCATCGGTATCTGCTGTCGTAATTAAAATAGGAGGGTAGGAAACTCCTGTTTTTACATTATGATAAGGAGAGTAAGCCAATAGTGATTGAAACATTTCAGGATTTTCTTCAGCACTTCCATACTCAGAAATCCAGAACCTACCAACTGTGAAAGTATGGTATTTTAGCATGTCTGTTAGAGGGACTTGACATATGACCGATCCAAACAATTCAGGACGCTGCACCATACAAGCGGATACAAGTAAGCCTCCATTGCTCATCCCTAACATTGAAAGTTTAGATGATTCTGTGTACTTGTTTTCAATTAACCATTCAGCAGCAGCAATGAAATCGTTGAATACATTTTGTTTGTTTTCGCGCATGCCTGCCTTATGCCATTCTTCTCCAAATTCTCCGCCACCTCTAATGTTTGCAAGTACGACCATGCCACCATCTTCTAACCACTTCTGATAAAAAGGGGAATGGAATGGCGAATTACATCTACTAAACCCTCCGTAAGCGGTTAGGATCACTGGATGAGTAGTCTCTTTGTTTAAATGTTTATTTGCTGTAATAAACATGGGTATTTTGGTGCCGTCTTTGGATGTATAAAATACTTGATTTGTTTCAAATGGAGAAGCCACATTATTCTTACTTTTTTGAGAGAAAACCTTTGTTAGTTTCTCTAGGGTAAAATCATAATGATAAACGGTGTTTGGCTCAGTAAAAGAGGTGTAACTTATAAACAATTCAGCACTATTAACATTTCCAAACACTTCATTAATGGAATCGTTGATGATAACCGAACCCATTCCAGGAAGCGGGATGTTTTTTATATAAGAACCGTCTAAATCGAATAGTTCTAATTGGTGGTAGGCATGATGCAAGTAACATAAAACAAGCTGATTATTGATGATACGAGCTACTTGTAGAACGTCCCTTTTTTCAGGGATTACCTCTTGCCAGTTATTACGGCTTGGCTCGTTGATGTCAATGGCAATCACCTTTCCCATAGGTGCATTTTCATTTGTGTAAATATAGAATAATGTGCCCTTGTTGCTGAGGAATGTGTAAGTGGCATCTTCGTCATCTAATAGTTTTATGATTGGACTATCATTATGTAAATCTTTGTAATACAGTCGGTTTTTTACCCCGGAACCATTCCATCCTTTAATAATTAAATAGCGACGATCTTCAGTAAGGAATGAATCAAATGCTAACTCTTTTACATCAGGACGTTCAAAGATTAGTGGATCTTCCGATTGTTCCGTTCCAACTTGATGCCAATATAACTTGTTATAGTTATTTTGATCTTCTACATTAACGGTTTTTGGATCTGGAAAACGATTGTAATAAAAGCCTTTTCCTGTTTCATCCCAAGTAATGCAAGTGAATTTGCACCATTTTATTACTTCATAAAATTCCTTCCCCGTGTGTAAGTCTAGAATTCTTATTTCTTCCGAGTCACTACCATTGAGTGATGTTGCATAGGCTAATAAGGAGCCGTCTGCATTAAATGCTAATTTTGTTAACGCTATTGTTCCTTTCTTGCTAAATGAATTTGGATCAATGACAGTTTCGAACGTTTCGGTCTTTAAATCCTTTGTCCTGTATAAAATATCTTGGTTTTTCAATCCTTCGTTCATAGTAAAGTAGTAATAGTCTCCATGTTTTTGTGGAGGAGAAAATCTGGAGTAATTCCATAGCTTGGTTAGCCTGTCCTTAATGGGTTGTTGATCAGATAGGGTTGAGAAGTACTCCTTCGTTCTCTCAGTTTGTTCCTCTAACCATCGTTTCGTTTCCTCTGAACTAGAATCTTCAAGCCAACTAAAAGGATCCGACACTTCTGTTCCGTGATAATGATTAATGGATTGAATTGCTTTTAATTTATTATTCATGTTCAAATGTCCCTCTCCCGTCACTAAATTTACTAAAAATAGATTGAATATTCAGAATATAAATTACAAAAAAATATTAACGAATTTATAAACACGTATTGATTCATATAATAGTAGATGTTAGCATGAGTCTTTTTGTTTGAAGTATTGAGATAGAGAAACATTGCTATCCTTATCAGTTTATTAAGAGTTTTGAAATGCTTTTTAAAAAGTTATGTAAAAAATTTCTTGAATATGTTAATTTTTACATATGTAAATCAACTAATACATTTGTTTTTTCCTGAGAGACAATCGATAATCTATTATTTTTTTAACATACTAGGAACCACTTCAAAATATATAGATACAAGGATGGAACGTATGTAATTTTTTTAAATGGATGGCCCACATAAGTTATCAAGATAAAACTAGTCTTTTAATAATTTTACAAATAACGATTGCGGAGGAATTTATGAAGTTACGAGAGTACGGTATTGAGATAGGAACCTTACCAACTGGCAAAAAGAACTGTATTACGGATGTTATCGGAGTTAAGGTTGGACATGTTACCTTAGATTATCCGATAGATGAATCGGGAGATGAGTATGCGTGTACAGGTGTAACAGCAATTCTTCCGCATGGAGGGAATCTATTTAAACAAAAGGTAACTGCGGCAAGTTATGTATTAAATGGGTTTGGAAAAACAACCGGGCTAGTTCAATTGAATGAATTAGGCTTAATTGAATCTCCTATTATGCTAACAAATACGTTTGGTGTTCCCTCTGTCACTCAAGGAACATTGCAATACATGTTAGAAAACAATCCTGAAATAGGTGATACAACAGGAACGATTAATATAGTGGTAGGGGAATGTAATGACAGCTATCTTAATAGCATTCGCTTATTCCCAGTAAAACCAGAACATGCCATTGAGGCCATCATGAAAGCTTCCAGTAATCAAGCAGAAGAAGGAGATGTTGGCGCAGGAAAAGGAATGGTTTGCTTTGACTATAAAGGAGGAATTGGCTCATCTTCACGAGTAGTGAATAGTGGGGAGAACGGAGAATACACGGTTGGGTGTATGGTGCTAAGTAATTTTGGAGATAAAGAAGAATTTCAATTCCAGAGGTATTTTAACCAAGTAAACTCAAACTCTACTACTTTATCCAAATCAACGGATGGCTCAATTATCATCGTGTTAGCAACAGATGCCCCATTAAGTGATCGACAACTACTAAGAGTAGCAAAACGATGTGGAATTGGCTTAGGGAGAACAGGTAGTCATTATAGTCATGGAAGCGGAGATATCATCCTTGCATTTTCAACCGCTCATCTTCATCCACATGTATCAAACAACAGTGCAATTGCTCATCACCAACTCAGAGAAGACCATCCTGTCATGAACCAACTCTTTGTAGCTGCTGCAGAGTCAACCGAAGAATCAATCCTAAACTCCATGACTCAAGCCAAAACCACAAAGGGGAGGAGGGGGACTATTGTAGAGAAATTGCCTTTCTTATAAAACTTATAAAAGACGCTTATTGTTTGTGGATATAAGGAACCCCAAATTAGACGACTAAATTAATCACTGTTTATTCTCGACGAAAAAACACCCTTCATTAGTATCAAAAATTTGATACAGAGGGTGTTTTTTCATTGTTTCAATTCTGTTGAGACGAGGCCGCAGTAGAAATCCCTTGTAAATTAATTTCCTTTTTTAACAAATACAAGTTTTCCGTTTCACACCAATTTTATCACGGTCTGCTATTTTATTAATATAAGGAACGGCGAGAGGTACTTTACACGCGGTGTTACCCATATTGACATGAACTTTACCGATCGTTTCAGCGACTCTAATGGCTTCATCGTGTAAGTCTTTTACATAGGCTCCTACACTAATGACAAAGCCATTCATACAATAGCGGACCCGGTTCTTTTCTTGATGAATGGTGGTTTCAGCTCTATGAAGAAGGGCACGTACTTCTTCTAAATCGAGTTTTTCATCAGGGGTGATGGATAAATAGTTGGCATATGTGCTCCAGCCGGCAACTGCAGTCATCTCTTCATCTGATTCCATCCATTTACGTGCAAGTTCCAGAGCATACGGACTTTCAGCGGCTACACCTGCAACAGTATATTCCGCAAGCATATACCAGTTTGCTTTTTTTACCCAATTTTGAAGGGTTTCTTTTGTCATTAACTTAGGGTTAACAGACAGTCCTGCTAAATACATAGCATCAGAATTTCCCGTATCATATAATGCCAAAGCCAACTCTTGGTCTTTTTTGACATACTTGACGAGCTTTTTTAAATCTCCAACCTTTACTCCAAACAGGTTTTCACTCGCCCCATGATTCATAAATATTTTTTTCGTTTGCTCAGAACCTAGCTCAGCAAGCTTTTCCATTATTTCCTCAACGTTCATGTACAACCTCCAGTATGATATTTTTATTATTTTACCATCTATTACCTAATAGTGGTACAGTATTCATCACTATGTTATTGAGGTTGCAAAATTAGATGCAATTGAACAATTGAAGAGAGAAAAGGTTGGGTGGGGGGAATTACACTAAAAGGACAATTTTCATTACACAAAATTGTCCTATATTTGTTTTTAAAGAACCAGCTGAGATGCTCTTAAGTTAAATTACGGAATAATCTCAAAAATAGTCCCTTGATTGTAATCTGTCACCCTTAAAGACTTATATACTCCTAAATAGAGTTTCGTTTGGGTGAGATTCGTTCCTAAACCAACGTAATGAGCTGGATCCGATCCAAAATGGTAATCCGTTTCGATTACATGAAAATCACTAAGTTTGCCGTCTAATCTTACCCGTGAATGAGCTAACACTCCTCTAGCTGGAGACTGAGATTCACTGCTACGGAAAATATCAGTAAACACAACGCTTCCAAATAAATCGGGTATTTCATTACCCATATATGGTTGAACTCCTGTAAGAGCGTTTCCTTCAAATTTTCATCATGAAAATAAGTAGTGAGTGGGGGAATGCGATTAACTGAATGGCTGACTGCTTCATTGTAAAAAGCGATGACCTTTTTATTATCAATCGTAGAATTTTCTGGGCAGTCGCTCATAATGGACGTAGGAAAAGCACCTTCCCATGCTCGCCAACCAAAGTCAATCAAGCTCGGAGAATTCATCAAACGAGTCCGAAGAAGGTCCTTAGCTGGTAAAGGTGTGTAGTTAACGAATGAAAAAATTGACTCGGCTAGATCCTGACCGACATTTCCCACATGTTTGATATACTGATTATAAACCTTTTGAAATGCAATGCCTGGGATATTTCGAACTCCTTTAGCCATGATTGTAATTGTATCCAGTATAGAAGAAGGGAGCTCATCAAAGCGGCTGACGGCGGGCGAATCATCGAAAAAGGTATTTGAAGCTACGTCGATTTCAAGTATTTTACCCGCTATTTCCATGTCATCATGAGCTAAATTAAATGGATCATAGCCTGATCCTCCATCCCCGGTTGTTAAAACTAGTTTTCCTGTTTCAGGAGAGAAATTTAAACTATTAAAACCGTTATGATTATAAAATGGTCTCTTTAAGTTTAATAAAGTGCGTCGTCTTACTGGCTGACCATTCGATTGTAAGACCCATTCTTCAACCGTATCCATATGGTCGTATTGAGTTTCTCTATTCTCCCAACGTAGCTGTAAGGTACTAGAGTCACAAGGGTCTGGTTTAAAAGAACCTGAAACAGAAGTGCCTGGACCTTGTGTCCCAGCTACTGAATAATGAAGATAAAACAGACCATTACTCTGAAAAAAAGGATGAAATGCCACTCCTAGTAAACCACGTTCATCATACCCACTATCTCTACCTAATTTTATGATACGCGAACGAATATCTAAAAAAGTGAACAAATTGCCATTTCTAATACAAAATAATTCTCCTACTTGAGTCGCAATAAATAGACTTTCCTCAGTGTCACCGGGGAAGATGGTTGTTTTTATCACAGTGGGTAAGTTTATATTTGAAACAATCGGCCGTAAACGAACCTTCACCTTTTCCAACTCATAACCACTCCTTCTATAAGATTTCTCTTATAAAAGTATGTTGAGAACCGTTCAATTTAGTACTCGGGTCGGAGGGACAGGTTCCTTGTCCCAGGAATATAATGGGAATACGACAGGGAGGGAAGTCATTAGAGGGCTGTTTGGAAGATCTGTACGATTGACACCACGACACCATTGTTCATTAAGTAAAGGATTCTTTTTCAATAATTTAAAAAGGCCCAATTAGCGGTTAAACCTACTAAATTGGGCCTTTTTGTTGTTTTCAAGTACGTTACAATCTCATCCTCACCGCTTCATCACATGCAAACAAAATTCAAGATCTTCCTGTATATGCTCTTTCATCAAACGTTCCGCTTCATCCCCTTGATGAGCAAGAATCGCTTCATAGATTTCTTGATGTTCATCAATCAGGAATGGACGGTTGTGGTAGACAACGGTTTTTCGAAATAAGTAGATGATGGATTGCATTCGCTCAATTGTATCAACCATAACAGGGTTATTCGTTGATTTTACAATGAGGTCATGGAATAATTCGTTCGCTTCCATGATTTCCTGTGGTTCACCGGTTCGAGCAATGTCGATGCAGTCTTTCAGCTTCTTTAAATTCTCTTCGCTCATATAAGTAGCTGCTGATCGCGCAGCAAAGCCTTCTAATAAAATTCTGACCTCAAAATAATGACGAAGGTCCGTATCAGTTGGATTAACGACCCGTTTTTGTTTAACGAGTCCTTCTTGTTCAAGCTTTCGAATGGATTCACGGATGGGCGTCCGGCTAACTCCTAGCTCTTCCGCTAATTTCTCCTCGATTAGCTTCGTTCCTCGCTCTAGCTCGCCGTTTAAGATTTTATCTCGAATATATTCATATGACTGCAGATAGGCTAGCTGCGGTGCTTTCTTTTCCATGAAAAAATCGACCTCATTTTACAGACTCTTTACTAAAAGTTCTGACTTATTTGGGTTTCTTAAAAAGAAAGCCCTTTCTTTAAAGTATAGAACGATAGCCCTCTATTTAAAAGTTTTATTTTATTTTGTATACATTTTTAAAATTTTTGTATACAAAAATAAATATTTTGTGTACAATTGGTGACAAGTTAGTGAAAGCGTTTTTATTACAAAGCTTAATATCTCAATTTGTAGAGCTTTTTAACAAAATTTAAATTGGCATTAGGTTTTTTACAATAACAACAATCATTTTGCCAAAACAGCATAATTGGAGGGATTCATATGAAACTCGGATTTATCGGTCTGGGAATTATGGGGAAACCCATGACACAAAATTTATTAAAAAATGGTTATGAAGTAACTGTTTATGATATCAATCAAGCGGCGGTAGAAGAGCTTATCGGTCAAGGTGCTAGAGGTGCTAAAACTCCACGTGAAGTGGGAGAACATAGCGAGATTATTTTTACGATGCTTCCAAAGGGAGAACATGTCATTAGTGTGGTCCTTGGTGAAAGCGGTGTCATTGAAGGAGCGAAGGTAGGAGCCATCGTTGTAGATATGAGTTCCATTTCTCCGGTTCAATCGAAAGAAATTGCGGATGCACTAGCGGCTAAAGGCATGCACATGCTAGATGCCCCTGTTAGTGGGGGAGAGCCGAAAGCGATCGACGGTACACTAGCGATCATGGTGGGCGGTAAGGAAAACATATTTGAAACAGTCAAACCAGTCCTACAAAGTATGGGACAGGACATTACGTTAGTGGGGGATCATGGCTGCGGGACTACGGCGAAGCTTGCGAACCAAATACTAGTGAATGTTCATATCGCAGCAATGTCAGAGGCACTGATTTTAGCTTCTAAGGCGGGAATTGACCTAAAGAAAATGTATGAAGCGATTCGCGGAGGTCTTGCAGGTAGTGCCGTTCTTGATGCAAAGGTTCCTTTAATTCTTGAAAGAAACTTTGTTGCAGGCGGACGAATCGATATCAATGCGAAGGACTTAACGAACGTAATGGATACAGCTCACTCGATTGGTGTTCCACTTCCATTAACAAGCCAGGTTCTTGAAATGTATCACTCGTTAATGGCAGAAGGAAAAGCAGGAGACGATCACGGCGGATTAATCCAATTTTACGAAAAACTTGCGAATTTTGAAGTAAAGGGTGATAGCAAGTGATGAAATCATTAAAAGTGGATGAACTTTCTTTCTATCCTGCTATTAATGAGGAAAAAGTACAACAGCTTTGGTCCGAAGTAAGGTCGGCTTTTACTCATAAAATCATTGTCTTAGATGATGATCCAACTGGTGTTCAAACGGTTCATGGCGTGTCTGTTTATACCGATTGGAATGAGGATACGATTGAACGAGGATTTCTAGAAGACAATCAACTATTCTTTATTTTAACGAACTCAAGGGCGTTTACAGCGGCGGAAACCGAACAAGTTCACCGTGATATTGCCGAACGCTCTGAGAAAATCGCTCAAAAATTGGGTGCTCCTTACCTGATTATTAGCAGGGGGGATTCCACCCTTAGAGGACATTACCCACTTGAAACCGAGGTTCTTCGCCATACAATAGAAGCTTCGAGCGGTGTAAAAGTAGACGGTGAAGTGATTCTCCCATTTTTCAAAGAAGGTGGAAGATTAACCGTTAACAACATCCATTATGTACAACAGGATGAAACCCTTGTACCAGCTGGGGAAACGGAATTTGCTAGTGACCGCACCTTTGGTTACCAATCAAGCCATTTAGGTGAATGGGTGGAAGAGAAAACAAAAGGTGAATTTTCAAAAGAGAGCGTGACTTATATTTCGCTCGAATCCATCCGAAATTTAGAGATCGACACTATCGTTGAACAACTGATGCAGGTTCGCGATTTCGGTAAAGTGGTTGTTAATGCTTTGGAAGAGTTAGATGTTAAAATCTTTACAACAGCACTCATTCTAGCGATTCAAAAAGGAAAACGATTTGTTTTCCGTACAGCGGCTACGTTCACGAAGGTCATTGGAGATATCTCCTCACGCCCATTATTAACTAGGGACGAACTCATTAGTGAGGAACAAGAACATGGCGGATTGGTGATTGTCGGTTCACACGTACAAAAGACAACCGATCAGTTGAAAGAATTGCAAACGCTATCAAACCTTCATTTTATCGAGTTCGATGCTCATCTTGTGTTAGATAAGGAAGCCTTTAAAGAGGAAATTACAAGAGTTCAAAATGAAGCTGAACAAACGGTCGCTAAAGGAATTACAACGGTCATCTATACGAAACGAAAACGACTTGATCTTGGTGAGGGAATGGAAGAAGAGGAATTAAAGCTTTCAGTTGAAATTTCCGATGCGGTCACTAGTATTGTTCGAAACTTCTCCATCCGACCTAATTTCTTAATAGCAAAGGGCGGAATTACGTCTAGTGATGTGGGTACGAAAGGCTTATGCGTTAAACGTGCAACGGTCGCAGGGCAAATTGCACCGGGAATTCCTGTTTGGAAAACGGGGGAAGAAAGCACATTCCCTTACATTCCATACGTAATCTTCCCGGGTAACGTTGGAGCCGTTACTACATTAAAAGATGTGGTGTTAACATTAGAAAATAAATAAACAAGTTAGAGTAGGGTAGTCCCTTAAAAGGGGAGGGTCTATTCTGCTTGATTACTAGAAGCTTTTATACAATAGTATTTTTTTAAAATGAAGGGGGAAATCGGGAATGATTACAGGCAATATGTTAATTGTAGTTTTCATTTTAGCTTTAGCTGCACTATTTTTCTTAATCTTAAAATTAAAAGTTGAACCGTTTTTATCATTAATTGGGGTGGCATTTTTAACAGCACTAGCAATTGGGATGCCATTAAGTGAAGTCGCTGCTACCGTCACACAAGGATTTGGTAACACATTGACCGGCGTAGGGATTTTGATTGGACTTGGAGTAATCTTTGGACAATTCCTTGGGGCTTCAGGTGCGGTTGAAAAAATTGCCGCTGCCGTATTAAAAGTGTTTGGAATCAAAAAATCTCCAGCAGGACTTGCATTAACGGGTACAGCTGTTTCTATCCCAGTATTCTTTGATGCAGCGTTCGTTATTTTAAGTGGACTAGTAAAAAGTTTATCAAAGAAAACAGGAATTTCAGTTATTTCATTCGTAACAGCACTTGGTGTAGGATTAATTGTTTCTCATAACATGATTGCGCCAACTCCTGGACCGCTAGTTGTAGCAGAAAATACAGGAGCAGAGCTTGGTTTATTCATTCTTTATGGAATTCTTGTTGCGATCCCAGCAACACTTGTGGGTGGGTATATCTACGGATTATTTATCGGTAAACGTATCAATCATTCAGGTGAAATTGAAGAAATCGAAGTAGACAAAGAAGATTTACCGAAAAAAGAAATTAGTACAGGACTTAGCTTTTTCATGCTAGCTCTTCCAATCGTTCTTATTCTAGCTAACACAGTATCTAAATTGGTGTTCCCAGAAACGACTCTATCAAACGTTTTAGGCTTTGTCGGTGAGAAAAACGTTGCTTTACTTATAAGTGTAATCGCTGCCATAGTGCTATTAAGACCTTATATTGCAACACCGAACAGCAAGCTTTATTCAGAAGCAATCAACTCAGCAGGTATCATCATTTTAGTTACAGGTGCGGGTGGTGCTTTTGGAGCGGTTATTAACAAAAGTGGAATCGGTGACTTTTTAATTGAAACGATGCAAAGCTGGAGTATCCCAGTATTATTACTTGCTTTCATTTTCTCACAAATCCTACGTGCTTCCCTTGGATCTGCAACAGTTGCCCTTGTAACGACATCTAGTATTCTTGGACCTATGACGGCTGAATTAGGAGTTTCTCCAATCCTACTTGGTCTAGCAATCTGTGCGGGAGGAATTGGTCTATCACTTCCAAACGACTCAGGTTTCTGGGTTGTGAACCGCTTCGGTAAGCTAACAGTCGTTCAAACGTTAAAAGCATGGACACTTGGTGGGTTCATCGCAGGTCTTACTGCAATCATAACGGTGTTAATTTTAAGCTTATTCTCTGGGATTCTACCAGGGCTGTAAAAATGAAGGAAGAGTATCTGGTCATAGACCGGGTACTCTTTTCTTTTAATAACGGAAAAAATCTTAGATAACAGAAACTAGTTAGAAAATTAAAAATATTGGCGAAATATGATATAATAAATTAAATACTAAACCATTAAATTGTTATGATATTATTATAATATAATATTTAGAATCGGCATTTGGGTACAGTAGGGGGGATTTCGTTGAAAAAGGAGTTTGTTTATAAAGTTCTACTCTTTTTATTGGTCATAATGATTGCTTTCTTCGGAGATAGAGTGGAATTAGACACAAAGAACATATTCTTGGCCCTCTTATTGTTTATTCTTTTTTCTATCGTTAATTACCATTTGAGCATTCAATCAGAATTAAAAGGGGTAAATACTGCATACGCGATTAATTATGGAATTGCTGTTGCCATTTATACAGGGCCTATTGGGCTTCTCCTATACGAGATAGTACATAATCTATTGATTCTATTCATGAATATATGGAAAAAGAGGGCGAATGACCGGCCTTATTTATATACTTTTTATAATATCACCACGTTTTCGGCTGCCAACCTAGTAGCCTATTATTTATATCTCTTTTTATGGCCTGAATTATCCAGTATTCCATTCGGATTCTGGATTACTTTTACCATCATTGCAGTAGTATCAACCTTTACCTCCGACACCATTATGCTAGTCTATTTCTGGCTGATTAAAGAAATTCGTACACTAAAAGATGGGATTCAATTCTATCATTATTGGAACCTCTTCGATATAGGAAAAACTATTTTGGCAAACGGTTTATTATTCGTATTTCTACAGCAACAGCAGTGGCAATACTTAATCGGACTGATGGTTCTAAACTATTTTGTGAATCACTCGATTATCATGAAGACAAAAAATTTGCAAGATAAGATGGAGAGAGACCAGTTCGAGGTACTGGCCTATAAGGATGCTCTAACAGAAATCCATAATCGTGCTTTTATGGATAAAAAGATTAAGGAGTTATCCCTTTTAGGTGAAACGATGGGGATTGTTGTCGCCGATATTGACCGTTTCAAAATGATTAATGATACTTATAACCACGCGATCGGTGATGAAGTGCTCAGACATTACGCCAATTATTTAAAAAGCTTTTTAAAAGAGGATGACTTTCTTTTTAGGAGCGGTGGGGAAGAGTTCACCTTATTCTTAAGGAACCGTACTTATGAAGAAGCATACGAACTACTTGAACAACTCAGACAGGAGCTTGAAAAGGAAAGCGTAGAGGTTGATTTTAATGGGATGGAACATAACATTACATATACATCCTCCTTTGGGCTCTTCTACCATACTTTTTCAGGTCCTTTAACGATTGAAAAAGGGTATATCCAAGCAGATAATCTACTCTTCCAATCTAAGAGATTAGGTAGAAATCGAATTACGGGAGAAAACGGATTGGTTTAACTCTTTAGTAGTGTTTTTTATTATATTAGTATATGGTTTTGTTGGTGAAACAGGAATCTTAGAAAAGGTTCCTGTTTTTTTACTCTTTTATTTTTTTTTGAAAAAACCGCAAAAAAATCTCTTGACATTTAGAAAAAGTCAAATCTATAATAGGCGTAACATATTTGAACTGCGAAGAAGAGGAAAGTAAATGATGAAGAGAGTTTCAGAGAGCTGCCCCTAGGCTGTGAGGGCGGTAACGATCGAATCATGGAAAATCACCTCGGAGCGGCGCTTGCGAAAGGGTAACTGAGTAGAGAGCGACGGGTTCGTCTCCGATAACAGGACGGGAGTCTGATAGGACTTACAAAGCTTATATTTCGTGAGGAGTATAAGGAAGCTGAGTGGTAACGCGAATCTCTCGCCTCAGCAATCAAAGCTACATTTGTGTAGTCATTGATTGCTGAGGCGAGAGATTTTTTTGTGCCAAGAATATTTATGTATAAATTTTCCATGCTTAACAAAATGTATTTGAGAATAAAGAATAGTATGAATGCAAAGAAGAGGAAAGTAGATGATGGAGAGAGTTTTCAGAGAGCTGCCCCTAGGCTGTGAGGGCAGTAACGATCAAATCATCGAAGATCACCTCCGAGCAGCGCTTGCGAAAGGGTAACCGAGTAGTGAGCGACGGGTTCGTCTCCGGTAACAGGACGGGAGTCTGATAGGACTTACAAAGCTTATATTTCGTGAGGAGTATAAGGAAGCTGAGTGGTACCACGAATTATCCCTCGTCTCAGCAATGGATAGCTACAACTATGTAGTGAATCGATTGCTGTGACGAGGGATTTTTTATGTCTTGAGTCAGAATATGACAAAAAATAATTGGTCTCAGCAATTGATTATCGAATGACCCAAAATTTTAAAGGAGTGACGTAAGTTGAAAAATCAATACATCTACATGAATGGAGAAATGGTGGAGAAAGAAAAAGCGGTGGTATCGGTTTATGATCACGGTTTTTTATACGGAGATGGGGTGTTTGAAGGCATTAGGAGCTATGGAGGAAATGTTTTTTGCTTAGAAGAACATCTGGTACGCCTTTATGAATCGGCTAAATCGATTTTACTAACAATCCCGCTGTCAATGAAGGAGATGGAGCAAGCCGTTTTACAGACGTTGCAAACCAATGAGTACGCTGATGCCTACATTCGGTTAATTGTTTCCCGTGGAAAAGGGAATCTAGGGCTAGACCCTAGTGGCTGCGAGAAACCAAGTGTCATCATTATCGCTGAACAGTTGAAACTGTTTCCGCAAGAATTTTATGATAATGGCCTTCATGTGGTTTCGGTTGCCACACGCCGCAATGTGCCGGATGCCCTCGATCCTCGGATTAAGTCATTGAACTATTTGAACAGTGTGCTCGTGAAATTGGAAGCAGCTCAAGCAGGTGTCTTAGAAGCACTAGTCCTGAACCAGCAAGGCTATGTTTGTGAAGGATCAGGAGACAACGTCTTTATCGTTAAAAATGGGAAAGTGATTACACCGCCGGCTTATGTTGGGGCACTTGAAGGGATTACACGAAATATTGTGATGGAGCTTTGTGAACAGTTAGGCATTCCGTGTGAGGAACAGCCTTTTACGCGCCACGATGTGTACGTAGCAGATGAAGTCTTTTTAACGGGAACAGCTGCTGAGGTCATTCCAGTCGTTAAGGTCGATTCCAGAGAAATCAGTAATGGAAAACCGGGAGAGATGACAAAGCAACTGATAGAACAATTCCGAAAACTAACGTTGGAAAAAGGAGTACGTGTTCCTGGATTAGCCGGACAACCCGCTTAACAAAAAAAGAAAGGAGAAGAGTAATGGAGGCAAAACACGCTTCATATGAGGAAGTTGTTTTTACAGAAACAAGGAAAGTAACAGGTGCTGCACATGTCATTCAAAGTTTGGAAGAGTTAGGTGTAACTACGGTATTTGGTTATCCGGGAGGAGCGATTCTACCGATTTATGATGCCTTATATGGTAGCAACCTTCAACATATTTTAACCCGGCATGAACAAGCGGCCATCCATGCGGCGGAGGGATACGCGAGAGCCTCAGGCAAAGTTGGGGTTGTTTTCGCCACTTCCGGTCCTGGGGCAACGAACTTAGTAACCGGTTTAGCCGACGCACATATGGACTCTACTCCCTTAGTGGTGATTACAGGGCAGGTGGCTAAATCACTCATTGGTAAAGATGGTTTTCAAGAGGCGGATGTGGTTGGAATCACGGTTCCCGTTACAAAACATAATTATCAAGTAAGAGACATTAAACAGCTGTCACGTATCATAAAAGAAGCCTTTTATATCGCGACGAGTGGCCGACCGGGACCGGTTCTCATTGATATTCCAAAGGATGTACAAAATGATTGGGTTACTCATTTTCATACAGGAGATTTGTCTATTCCAGGTTACGAACCGAAGCCAGAACCGAATAAACAGCAAATTGAAATAGTAGCCCAAGCGATTTCAGAAGCCAAACGGCCGCTCCTCTATATTGGAGGAGGCATTATTCACGGAGAGGCATCAGAGGAACTTTTAACATTTGCAAGGAAAAATCATATTCCTGTTGTGTCCACTTTAATGGGACTCGGGGCTTTTCCAGCGGATGATCCACTGTTCTTAGGAATGTTAGGAATGCACGGTACATATGCGGCAAATATGGCTGTAACGGAGTGTGACTTGCTACTAGCTTTTGGTGTTCGATTTGACGACCGGGTAACAGGAAAGCTCGAGCTTTTCTCCCCTCAATCTAAGAAAGTCCATGTGGATATAGATCCGGCAGAATTTCATAAAAATGTAATGGTGGATTATCCAATTAGATCGGATGTGAAACAAGCTTTGCAACTGTTGTTAGAAATGTCCACCCAGGGTCAAACAGATAAGTGGCTAAAAGAGGTCAAAGACTGGCAAGAGGAATATCCACTTTCCTATGAAAACAAAGAGTCAGAGCTAAAACCGCAGTTTGTGATTGACCTAGTTAGTGAATTAACGAAGGGTGAAGCAATCGTCACAACTGAAGTGGGCCAGCATCAAATGTGGGCGGCTCATTTCTATAAAGCAAGGAACCCGCGTACATTCCTAACTTCAGGCGGGTTAGGAACCATGGGATTTGGCTTTCCAGCAGCAATCGGCGCCAAGCTAGCAGCAGAAAATAAGCTGGTTATCTGCCTAGCGGGTGATGCGTCCTTTCAAATGAATATTCAAGAACTACAGACGATTGCTGAGAACCAGATCCCTGTAAAGGTATTTATCATCAATAACCATTTCCTCGGAATGGTCAGACAGTGGCAAGAAATGTTCTACGACAACCGATTATCTGAATCAAAAATCGGGTCACCTGATTTTGTTAAGGTCGCAGAAGCTTATGGGGTAAAAGGATTACGTGCTAAAACTCCAACGGAAGCAAAGCACGCGATGCAGGAAGCCTTTCTTCACCAAGGACCTGTTGTTGTCGACTTCCATGTTGTGGAGGAGGAAAATGTATTCCCAATGGTTCCTCCCAATAAAGGAAATCACGAGATGGTTATGAAGAGGTGGGAGGAATGAATCAAACATTCTCATTAGTGGTTACAAATGATCCAGGCGTGTTATTACGGGTAAGCAGTGTTTTTGCACGGCGCGGATATAATATTTCTTCTTTACACTTAAATGAACAAGAAATGAAAGAAGTTTCACAAATGAAAATTACGGCGGCGTGTACGGAATCAGAAGCCATACTGCTCGTCCGCCAGTTGAACAAATTGATTGATGTACGACAAGTCGAAAAATTATAGGGAGTTGGAGAAAGATGAAAACATATTACGATAAAGATGCTCAGCTAGAGGTATTAATGGGGAAAACCGTTGCAGTTGTTGGATACGGCTCACAAGGCCATGCTCAAGCAAAGAATTTACGTGACTCTGGTGTAAAAGTAGTCGTTGGTGTACGCCAAGGGAAATCCTTTCAGCAAGCCGAACAAGACGGCTTTCAAGTGATGTCTGTTGAAAAAGTGGTTCAAACAGCGGATGTGGTACAAGTTTTGCTTCCTGATGAGCAACAGGCAAAAGTATTTCGAAAAGAAGTAGAACCACATTTACGTGAAGGGCAAATGTTGCTTTTCTCTCACGGTTTTAATGTTCATTTTGGACAAATTCAAGCTCCAAACTATGTTGATGTGGCCATGGTCGCACCGAAAAGTCCAGGGCACCTTGTCCGCCGGGTGTTTAATGAAGGGAAGGGGGTTCCAGCACTAGTGGCTGTCCATCAGGATGCAACAGGAAGTGCCCTTGATGTGGCGCTAGCTTATGCGAAAGGAATCGGCTGTACGCGTGCGGGTGTCATTGAGACTTCATTCCAAGAAGAAACAGAAACTGATTTGTTCGGTGAGCAGGCGGTCCTTTGCGGAGGCGTTACGGCTCTTGTAAAAGCTGGTTTTGAAACGCTGACCGAAGCGGGTTATCGCCCGGAGATTGCCTATTTCGAATGCTTGCATGAATTGAAGCTGATTGTTGACTTGATGTACGAGGGTGGTTTAACAGCCATGCGCCATTCCATTTCCGATACAGCTGAGTTCGGTGACTATGTAACTGGCTCGAGAATGGTTACAGAAGAGACGAAAAAGGAGATGAAACAAGTTCTTAAAGAAATTCAACAAGGAGAATTTGCGAAAAAGTGGATTTTAGAAAATCAGGCGGGACGTCCAACGTATTATGCGATGAAAAAAGCCGAACAAATTCATCCGCTTGAGGAAGTGGGCTCACAATTACGGGAGATGATGAGTTGGATTAAAGAAGCATAATGCAATGAACGCAATATAGTACAAAACCAAAATGCAATAAACTCAATGTAGTACAAAACCATAATGCAAAGAACGCAATGTAGTACCAAAGCTAAAACCAACGAAAAAGAGAGATTTCAATGATGAAGGGAAATGGTTGAGATGAGAAGCGACAAAATTAAAAGGGGATTTGACCGGGCACCACATCGTAGTTTACTGAAGGCGACTGGATTAAAGGATGAAGATTTTGATAAACCATTTGTAGCGATTTGCAATTCTTTTATTGAAATCATTCCAGGTCATATGCATCTAAATGAGTTCGGCCGCCTTGTGAAAGAAGCAGTTAGGGAGGCGGGCATGGTTCCATTTGAGTTTAATACGATTGGGGTAGATGATGGAATTGCGATGGGGCATATTGGAATGCGTTATTCGCTACCGAGCCGTGAAATCATCGCGGATTCAGTCGAAACGGTGGTCAATGCTCACTGGTTTGATGGGATGATTTGTATTCCAAACTGTGACAAAATCACACCGGGTATGATGATGGCGGCGATGAGAGTCAATATTCCAACCGTTTTCGTTTCTGGAGGACCCATGGCTGCGGGGAAAACGTCAAAGGGTAAAGTCGTTGATTTAAGTTCTGTGTTTGAAGGAGTTGGAGCCTATCAATCTGGGAAAATCTCAGAGGAAGAATTAAAGGACATTGAAGATCATGGATGTCCTTCCTGTGGTTCATGCTCAGGAATGTTTACGGCAAATTCCATGAACTGTTTATGCGAAGTATTAGGGCTTGCACTCCCTGGTAATGGAAGCATTTTAGCAACCGATCCGCGAAGGAAAAATCTAATCAAACAGGCTGCTGAAAAGCTAAAGTTATTAATCGAGAAAGATATTAAACCTCGTGATATTGTCACAAAAGAAGCGATTGATGATGCATTCGCACTGGATATGGCAATGGGAGGTTCGACCAACACGGTCCTACATACGTTGGCAATTGCCCATGAAGCGGGACTTGAGTACGATTTGAGTCGGATTGATGAAATTTCACGTCATGTTCCCCATTTATGTAAGGTTAGTCCTGCTTCTAATTGGCATATGGAGGACATTGACCGCGCTGGTGGTATTAGTGCAATTTTAAAAGAGTTAAGTAGAAAAGAAGGAACTCTTCACCTTGACCGCATCACGGTTACAGGTCACACACTCAGAGAAAATATCGCGGATGCAGACATTCAAGATCGAGAGGTCATTCATACCCTAAATAACCCACATAGTCAGGAAGGTGGCCTTCGTATTCTGAAAGGAAACCTGGCCAAAGACGGGGCGGTTATTAAAAGTGGTGCCACTTCCGTGAAGCGATTTGAAGGACCATGTGTTATTTTTCACTCGCAGGAAGAAGCGCTTGCTGGAATGATGCTCGGCAAAGTACAAAAAGGAGATGTTGTCGTCATTCGTTATGAAGGCCCAAGAGGTGGACCGGGAATGCCGGAAATGTTGGCACCGACATCTGCGATTGCAGGAATGGGATTGGATGCCGATGTCGCTCTGTTGACGGACGGTCGCTTTTCAGGTGCATCAAGGGGAATTTCTGTGGGACATATTTCACCAGAGGCAGCAGCAGGAGGGGAAATCGCCCTTTTACAACAAGGAGATATCGTATGCATTGATGTGGAAGAACGTCTTTTAGAAGTAAAAGTCAGTGAAGAAGAACTAGAAAAACGCCGACAAGAATGGAAAAGGCCAAGTCCAAAAGTCAAAACAGGCTGGTTAGGACGTTATGCGGCAATGGTCACATCAGCGAATACAGGCGCAGTACTCAAAATGCCAGAGTAACTTTAATAATAAGGAATGATTGAAATGGTTCAAGGTACGAAGGAGAGAGTGAAGCTTGAAGATGTCCTGATGGCACATAATCGGCTAAAGGATATTGTTCTTAAAACGCCGCTACAACGGGATCCGAATTTATCGGAACAATACGAATGTGATGTTTATGTGAAACGAGAAGATTTGCAAATGATTCGTTCGTTTAAAATCCGCGGTGCTTACAATTTTATTCGGAATTTATCCGAGGAGCAGCTACAAAATGGGGTGGTGTGCGCAAGTGCTGGAAATCATGCACAAGGAGTGGCATACACCTGTCACTTATTAAAGGTGGAGTCGAAAATCTTTATGCCAACGACGACCCCGAAACAGAAAGTGTTACAGGTTGAACGTTTTGGGGGAGAGTTTGCTGAAATTATTTTAGTCGGTGACACCTTTGATACCGCCTTTCAAGAAGCACAGCGTTATTGTGATAAGCATGGTAAGACCTTTATTCATCCATTCGACAATTCATCCGTAATCGCCGGTCAAGGTACAGTCGCTGTTGAAATCAATAATGATATCGATAAACAAATCGATTACGTATTCACCGCTATTGGAGGTGGTGGGTTAGCATCGGGGATCGGGACATATTTTAAGGGTGTGAGTCCTTCCACTAACATTATTGGAGTGGAACCAGCTGGTGCTGCTTCAATGAAAGAAGCTTTTAGACACGGGAAAAACGTTGAGCTAGAAACGATTGATCCATTCGTGGATGGAGCAGCCGTTAAACGAGTCGGAAATCTTACTTTTGAGATTTGTAATGAAGTATTGGATGACATCGTAGTCGTTCCAGAGGGAAAGGTTTGTACAACCATTATAGATCTGTATACAAAAAATGCCATCATTGTCGAGCCAGCTGGTGCTTTGTCCATTGCTGCCTTAGATTTTTATAGAGAAGAAATTAAAGGGAAAACGGTTGTTTGCATCATAAGCGGCGGAAATAATGATATTGATCGAATGCAGGATATGAAAGAAAGATCCCTTATTTACGAGGGGTTAAAGCATTATTTTATTGTCGAATTCCCACAGCGCTCAGGTGCACTGCAAGAATTTCTCGTTAAAGGCTTAGGCAAGGATGATGATATTACAAGGTTTGAATATATTAAGAAAAATAATAAAGAAAACGGACCAGCCCTCGTCGGAATTGAACTGAAAAATAAGGAGGGGTATGAGCCACTCATTTCTAGATTCAACCAGAACCACATTCGATATATAGAGTTGAATAAAAACCCGGTGTTATTTAGTTTATTAATTTAATAATTTGAGTGAAATCCGCCAGCTAATCATGCTGGCGGTACCCCTAATAACCCGCTTCTCCTTACATTCCACTACCCAGTTCCAACGAAACAACCAAATGTAAAGAACTGTTCATCCTCCGTTCATATTGAAGAGGTATTCTTACAATATAAAATTAGGGGAGGAATAAAGATGAATCTCGCATGGAAGGAAATGAAGAAAAATAAAGTAAGGTTTTTAATTCTAGGTGGAATTATTTTTCTCATTAGCTTGCTAACGTTTATGATATCTGGTTTGGCCAATGGTCTATCACAGGATAATGCTTCATTAATTAAGGACTTACCAAGCGGATATTTTTACATGGATGAAGATGCAGAGGAAACCTTTAATCTTTCGCGAATCGATTCAAGTGTCCAGGAAAAATGGTTAGACAAGCAGAAGGATGGGGTTGGACTGTCCATTCAAATGGGTTTCCTGAATGATGAGAATAACAAACAACAAAGCGTGGCTTTTGTTACCTCCACACCATCGACATTGTTTCCAGATGTTCAAGCAGGTGAAATTCTATTGGATCGCTCTATGGAAGCCAAAGGGGTAAAAGTGGGAGATATTTTAACAAACCATCAATTTCAAGGGGAGTTTGTTGTTAAAGGATTTGTTGACCAAAAGAAGTTCAGCCATGCCCCTGTTGCTTTTATTCATATCGATAACTACAAAGAGATCTATCGAGTCAAGGAAATGCAATTAATGTTCTTCCCAGGAATGGAGCAAGCAGAGAAAAAAGCTGGCTTACAAGCATTTACGAATAAACAGTTTCTTCAGACGATTCCAAGTTATAACGCTGAACAACTGTCTCTAATTATGATTATTTGGTTTTTAGTCGTTATTAGTGGAATGTTGTTCGCCATTTTCTTTTATATGATGAACGTCCAAAAATTGGGATTGTTCGGTATATTAAAAGCCATTGGATTAAAAACAAGTGACTTATTCAAAATGATGTGGACTCAAATGTTAATGATTACTGTCCTAGCACTAGGATTAGCTGTCATCATTAGCCAAGGTTTTAATCAAATCGCACCTAAAGGAATGCCATTTTATCTAACAATTGAACATACGACCCTCTTGTCCATCGTTTTTATCTTAATCGGATTTATGGGAGCTACACTTTCAGGCATCCAAATTAAAAAAGTGGAACCATTACAAGCGATTCAACAAGGAGAGGTGTAACATGGAATTTTTTACGGTGAGGGAAGTTAAAAAAGTGTTCACGAATGGTACAGTAGAAGAAGAAATTTTAAAAGGAATTAATCTTTCTCTGAAAAAGAGCGAGATTACCGCCTTAGTCGGTTCTTCAGGGTCGGGAAAAAGTACGTTACTCACCATTGCGGCAGGACTTCAACCGGCATCAGATGGTCAAATTCTGTTTGAGGGACAAGAGTTAAATACACTGAATCAGGAGCAAATTCGGAAAATACGAGCTAGTAAATTTGGTTTTGTTTTTCAATTTGCCCATCTCGTTCCCTTTCTTACAGTGGAAGAACAACTTCTACTCATGCTAGATGTTTCGGAAACGAAATTTAGTAAACAGGAACAAAAAAGAGAAGTTCATCAAATTCTAGACTTAGTTGGGATGGGTCACCGGAAACAGGCGTACCCCTCTTCCTTATCAGGAGGGGAGAAACAACGAGTGGCCATTGCACGTGCCATCATTCATAAGCCGCAAGTACTTTTCGCGGATGAACCGACCGCCAGTCTAGATTCAAAACGATCCATCGAGGTAATGTCGTTAATCAGAGATTTAACCAAAACCCTAAACATCACCACCCTAATGGTTACCCATGATGAAGACATGCTCAGTTTCGCTGACTCCATCGTTCAAATGAGTGATGGACTCATCTTGCAGCATTAATTCCTGTTTTGCATTTCTTAAATTCCGTAAGTACGGTTACAATAGTTTCATAACATCAGACTTTTTTTGACACGATGTATAGGAGTAAACAATATGACAAATATTCTACTAGTTGATGATGATATCAATATGATCAAGCTAATCCATATACACCTGACTGAGCAAGGGTATCACGTTTTTTTAGCAGGTGATGGATTGCAGGCTTTGGACATTCTAAATAAGGAGACCATTCATTTAGCTGTTGTTGATGTCATGATGCCGTTTATGGACGGCTATACACTAACGAAAGTGATACGAACTCAGCACAATATCCCAGTCATACTTTTAACGGCAAAAGGTCAAATTGAGGATAAGGAGAAGGGATTTCAAGCGGGGACAGACGATTATCTTGTTAAACCATTCGAACCGAAAGAACTAAGCTTTCGGATAAAAGCTTTGCTGAGGCGTTACCATCATGAATTAGCCGATCACATGATTCAAATTGGAAATACAACGATAAACAAAAAGAGTTATGAAGTGAAGATTCATGACCGAACGATTCTTTTACCATTAAAGGAGTTTGAACTCTTGTATTTTCTTATGTCCAAACCCTCCCAAGTGTTCTCAAGAGACCTCCTGATTGAACAAATTTGGGGTTTAGATTATGAGGGGGATGACCGAACGGTAGATGTTCATATCAAGAGATTAAGAGAGCGTTTTTCTCCATTAACCGATGATTTTCAAATCAAAACGGTGCGAGGGGTTGGGTATTCTTTGGAGGTCAAAGGGTAATGAAATCTCTTTATATAAAATTTGTGGTCATTACGATTGGAATTATGATGGTTAGTAGTATTTTTGCCTTTTTAATATCAAACACGTATTATCAGCAAAAATTAAAGCCTTTTAACGATGAAAAAATCACAAAAATCGCCCAATCCATTGCAACATTTACGGAACATCATCCGAATATGGATTTAGAAGAGTACTTGGAAAACCTCTCTACAATCGGATATCAAATGTACTTGATGGATGATTTGGGAGGAGAATCTTATTTTGGAGCTCCTTTTCGAGACAAAAGTCTAACGGAGGAAACGAAGAGACAAGTGTTGGACGGCCAGATTTTTCATGGAATTCTTCAATTTCCACAAGAAACGTTCGTCACCGGATTTTTTGCCAATGAATTAAAAAATACAATTGGGGTCCCATTAACACATAACGGAAAAATTTATGCTCTTTTTGTTAGGCCAGATATTAAACTCTTATTTAATGAGATGCATCTTTTGTTTGGATGGCTGCTTGCATTCACTATCCTATTAAGCACGATTATGGTAGTGTTTAGTACGAAATATTTAGTAAAACCCATTACGAAATTAACGAAAGCGACTACATCTCTTGCAAATGGTAGGTTCGATGTGGAACTGGAATTGTCAGGTCAAGATGAACTGGGAGAGCTTTCGAAAAGCTTTTTACGAATGGCTAAAAAGTTAGAGCAAATGGAGGATATGCGGAAAGAGTTCATCTCGAACATCTCTCACGACATCCAGTCCCCATTATCCAATATAAAAGGGTATATCAACCTAATTGATCAGGAGTCAATTACTATAGAAGAAAGACGTCAATACGTTTCTATCATCAACGGTGAAATTACAAGATTATCTACTTTAACGAAACAGTTATTACTTCTTGCTTCCTTAGACCGTGATGTGGATATTTTAAAGAAAAAACCCTTCAATGTCGGACAGCAGCTTAAGGAGCTCATACGTAATTACCAATGGCAAATAAGCGAAAAAGGAATCATGCTTAGCTACCACTTACCAGATACAGAAATGATAGGGGACCCATCCTTACTCCATACCGTTTGGGAAAATCTCCTCACGAATGCGATCAAATACAATAAACCAGATGGCAGTATCGATATATCAATAGAAGATAAGGGCGAATCAATCAGCGTCACGGTTTCCGATACAGGAATAGGTCTAACAAACGCAGAAACAGAAAGAATATTCGACCGCTTCTACCGGGCAGACACCGCCAGAACCCGAACCATTGAAGGAACTGGCCTGGGACTATCCATCGTCTGGACGATCGTAAAAATGCATGGTGGGCAAATTACCGTCAATAGTAAAGAAAAAGAAGGGTCTTCATTCATAGTTGAAATACCATCGCGGGACGGGGGGACAGGTTCGTTGTCCCGATAGTGGGGAAGGGGGTTTTCAGCATAAATTATATAACGGAACCAAAGTAGAGATAGGGTTCTACCTTCCTATATTGTCCACTAAATTTAAAATGGCTTTTATTATACAAAAAATTTTGCTTGATTTTTAATTTGCTTGAAGTCTAAGAATATCTTCTCTATAATTAGGATATAAAAGAAAAGATCAGGTGGATGAAACACCTGATCATTACAACATACACGCCGTTATAGCGGCTAACCTTGAGTATGAGAGAAATAGTCACCGAGCTTGGTCGCGCAGGATGGCTATTTCTTTTTGGTTATAGCGACGACAATGGATACAATGGTTCAAAAGCTCCTCTGAAATAGAGGAGCTTTTTGCTGTACTTAAAAAATAAATAAATCCAAAATTTATCCAAGAGACCATGTGATACTAAGGTAAAATTCAACCGCAAAACTCCATTTTAATAGTCTTCATATACCCCATTTTCAAGCACTCTCCCACATTCTATGAAAACGATACCATCATGATGGTATCAATATTTCTCCCATTAAACCTTAATCTAAAAAATTGGTACCATAAGCAAAATTTCATGGCTTATAAATGTTCTTCATTTTTTTTAATATAAAGACATAGGAAAGACAAATGCAGCTAGGTGGTGATAGAAATGGAAGTCAAAATACAACAACCAGTCGAACAACAAGAAAGCGGCACCATTATTAAAATGAGTAAGAAAGAGAAATTTAAAAAATTGAAAAAGACAATCATTTCTCAAAAATATTTGCAGGTGATGGCACTATTAGGGGTAGTTTGGATGTTCATATTCAACTATATCCCGATGTATGGGTTGGTCATCGCTTTTAAGGAGTACAGCATCATTAAACCAATTTCAGAAGCACCATGGGTTGGTTTGATGCAGTTTAAAGAATTCCTGCAAGATGAGAACTTCTGGATTGTCCTAAAAAATACACTTGGAATCAGTTTAATTAAATTGTTTATCGGGTTTCCGCTTCCCATCATATTTGCCCTTATGCTTAATGAGCTTACCTCATTAAAGCTGAAGAAAGCGGTACAAACCATTTCGTACTTACCTCACTTTATTTCATGGGTAGTTCTTGGAGGAATCTTGACCACTTGGCTTGCGGATATCGGAGTCATTAATGATATTTTACTAGGTCTTGGATTAATCAGTGAACGAACGAATTTCCTAGCTGAGCCGGATAATTTCTGGGCCATTATCATTCTATCGGATATCTGGAAAGAGCTTGGATGGTCGGCCATCATTTATCTTGCAGCCATTGCAGGTGTTTCTACTGAACTTTATGAATCTGCAACGATTGACGGAGCGAATCGTTTTCAAAAAATGTGGCATATCACATTGCCATCTATTCGTCCAACCATCACAATCCTTTTTATCCTTGCTGTAAGCGGTGTCTTAAATTCAAACTTTGATCAAATATTAATCCTTCGAAACTCTTTAAATGAAAGCGCATCAAATGTAATTGATATTTACGTCTATCAAATGGGTATTCAGAACGCCAGATACTCTTATGCAACAGCAGTTGGATTACTGAAAGCAATCATTGCTTTTATCCTTCTACTATCTGCTAATAAAATTGTGAAAAAACTAAATGGAACATCTTTATTCTAAAGTGAGGTGATTATCTATGTTTAAGCTATTTAAACGTAATCGAAGAACGACGAGCGAGTACATTTTTGATAATATAAACATTCTTATCATGCTATTTATATGTGCGATTACCCTTTATCCCATTTGGTACGTGGTAGTGAATTCTTTAAATGACGGTGTGGATGCGATGCGAGGCGGCATTTACTGGTGGCCGAGGGAGTTTACCATCGAAAACTATAAAGCTGTATTTGAGACTCCAGGAATTGTAACATCTTTTGGAGTCACCATCGCAAAAACCGTTATAGGAACTCTCACGCATGTGTTCTTTACAGCAATGGTTGCCTATGCGATTTCCAGAAGAGATCTTTACGGAAGAAAACTTTATATGATGATTGGGATCATCACAATGTTCTTCAGTGGCGGGTTAATTCCTTACTTCCTATTAATTAGGGATCTTGGATTGTTTGATAATTTCTTAGTATACATTATCCCAACTATGTTTAACTTCTTCCACTTAATCATTTTCGTTTCCTTCTTTAGGGAGCTGCCTGCTTCTTTAGAAGAAGCAGCAAAGATTGACGGAGCGAATGATTTTGAGATTTTTATAAAAGTAATTATTCCACTTTCCATGCCGGTTATTGCTACAATCGCCTTGTTCCAAGGAGTATATCAATGGAATGATTATTTTGCTGGTGTCATTTTCGTCAATAATCCGGATCTTCAACCGATCCAGACTTATTTATACAAAGTTGTGGCAGAGTCAAGCTCTAATCAGATGATGATGAATGCTGCAGGAACAGTGGCTACAAAAACGGTCACATCTCAATCTATCAAACTAGCAACAATGGTTGTTACAACCCTTCCAATCATGCTAGTGTATCCATTCCTACAGAAATACTTTGTAAAAGGAATGCTAATTGGTTCTGTGAAAGGCTAATAAACGGATTTAATTCTTCTTCATTGAAGAAATTAAATAATAAATGCTTCATTATTGGATGTCATGCTTTATTCATGGAAGATACCCCCTTCCAAATATGTAGGAGGAAGGCTGAATATGCTATGCAAAAACAGTCTTTCCCCATCTTTTTAAAGCAGTGTACATTGAGTAATGGGGTCCCAAAATAAAAAAGAGAGAGTGGGTCAAAAAATGAGGAGAAAATCATTCTTTAAAAACTTTTCTATCCTTCTTGTTCTAGCGTTGGTTTTATCCCTTTTTACAGGATGTATCAACAAAACAAATGAAAACGCTTCCGAAGAAAAGGATGCAAATAAACCGAAGGCGACAGCTGATGCTCCAGGTTGGCAATCTAATAAAGATCCAATTACTTTTGATTGGTATGTAAACTTTTCATGGTTTGCACATAAATGGGGCGATGATGTTGTTTCAAAATATGTAACAGAAAAAACAGGTGTTTCAGTCAATTACATTTCTCCAGCGGGAAACGAAGCAGAGAAAATGAACACGATGATTGCTTCTGGTAAGCTTCCTGATTTCATTACATTAGGTTGGTGGGAAGATGCAGTTAAAAAGATGGTTGAGGGAGAGTTAGTTCTTCCGTTAAATGAACTTGCTGACCAATATGATCCTTATTTTTATAAAGTAGCAGACGGTGCGAAAATTGAGTGGTATAAGCAAGAGGATGGCAATACTTACGGTTATCCAAATGCTTCATCTTCACCGAAAGATTTTGATAAATACAAAGACCTTAAGCCTTCTAACCAAACGTTCCTAGTTAGAAAAGATATGTATGAAGCAATTGGAAGTCCTGATATGAGTACTCCTGAAGGTTTCTTAAAAGCACTTGAAGATGCAAAAGCAAAATTCCCTGAAATAAACGGTGCTCCTATGATTCCGTTTGGATTGAATGAATTTACAGATGTAGGTAATACATCACTTGAAGCGTATTTACAAAACTTCCTTGCAATTCCTATGGAAAAAGACGGAAAAGTATATGACCGTAGCCAGGATCCTGAGTATCTTGCATGGTTAAAAACATTCAGAGCAGCAAACGATAAAGGCCTTCTAGCAAAAGATATCTTTATCGACAAACGTCCACAAATGGAAGAGAAAATTTCACAAGGTAGATATTTCGCAATGTTATACCAACGTAGTGACCTTGCTGCACAACAGCACGCATTATATGCAAAAGATCCAAACTCTGTATACATTGCCGTTGATGGACCTGCAAACTCAAAAGGAGATGCACCTACTTTAGCAGGAGACAGTATCTCTGGATGGACAGTAACATTAATTTCAAAAGATGTAAAAGATAAAGAAAGAGCGATTCAATTCCTAACTTACCTAATCAGTGAAGAAGGTCAAAAAGATCTTTACTTAGGTAAAGAAGGAGAAACGTATGATGTTGTCAACGGAAAGCCAGAATTCAAGCCAGAAGTTCTAGATTTATTAAATAAGGACCGTGCAGCTTTTGACCAGCAATATGGTGCTTCTTATAAATATTGGATGTTAATGGATACAAATATGAACCTTCAATGGCTACCACCTTCATCTGAGCCTTTCAAACAGATGGAAGACTGGACAAAAGGAAAGACTGTGAGCTTTGCAGAGTTTGATGGTATCAGTCCAACTGGAACATCTGCTGAAGGAGTTGCCGCAAGTAAAATTGCACAGGCATGGGGTAAAACACTTCCTAAACTGCTTCTAGCTAAATCTGATCAGGAATTCGATCAGTTGATGAATGAATTCTTAGATAAACGCGATTCTTACGGATACGACAAAGTAGTGAAGTATCAACAAAAAACTTACGAACTGAACAAAGGTAAACTTGACGCAGCAAAATAATGTTGATTAAAAGACTGTCTCATTTAGAAATTTTCTAAATGGGACGGTCTATTTATGTTTATAGGATAATCTATTAGGTAAAAAGCAATAAAGTTTTTTGAAAAAAGGCCCCTCAGATACTTTTAATGATAAAACTAGTTATACTATGGATAGGTTAAAAATAGATGGATGTGAGTAGTATGAATATTTTGCGATTATTTAAAGTGATAGCTAATCAATTAAATAACCTGTCTCTACAGCAAAAGCTAATTGCTTTATATATTACCATTATCATTATCCCAATTATTATCTTCACTACAATTTATTCAAAAGATGTTTACAACCGAGCGATAAACGAAATCAGAATACAAAATGAAAGTGCTCTTGAAATTGAAAAAATTCATATCAAAAACAACATTGAAACGATGAGGCGAACCGCACAAATGGTCATTTCTGATATGGAATTCATTGATTTCGTTAAAACGAGGAATGAAGCCAATATTAATGAGTTGATTGATTTTAAAATGAATGAGCTATCTAATGTAACGAGACTCCAGGCGAATAATCCAGCAATTGAAAACATCCGTCTTTATACGACTAATCCCTATGTCACCGAAATGTGGCCAATCCTTTTTCAAGAGAAGAGGATCATGAACAAGCCTTGGAGAGGAGAGGTCATCCGCCGGAACGGAATGGAATTGTGGTGGTTCGACCAACAAACAGAAGATGTTCTTGAAAGACTTCCTTCACAAAATACGTCTAAGATCTCTTTGCTAAGAGAGCTCGATTATCCAAAGAATGAACATTTGGGGATTATTGAAATCAATATGTTTCTGAAAAACTTTTTTCCAAAGATGTTTGGCACGATGAATAACCATGATTCTGTTTATGTTGTCCTAGATAAGGATATGAACATGATCAGAAATTATCAACACACTTTCTTTGAAGATAAGAATATTAACCCTGAATGGCTTAAGAGTGAATTTGTAAAATCTCAAAAAGAACATAAGGTAAGCTTTCAATTCAATAGCAATGGCACCCCGTACCTTGTTATTACTGCTTATTTAGATGATTTAGAGGCGACACTCCTAAATGTGATTTCCCTTGAGGGTTTGAATGCTGAAACAGCCAAGACTAGGAATGTCTTTTTAAGCGGAATTATTATTCTCGTAACCATTCTTTCTTTGTTCACCTATGTGCTGGTTTCCTTGCTTCTTAAAAAAATGTATCATCTAAAGGATTCAATGAAACGAGTAGAAAAAGGGGATTTCAACGTTGATGTAGACATTAGCGGTCATGATGAAATTGCAGAACTCGGTTTTCATTTTAAAAGTATGATTGGAAAAATAAATAGCTTGATTGCGGATGCTGTAAACAAACAAGCGGCTGCAAAAGAAACAGAGCTAAAGGCATTGAAAACACAAATAGACTCGCACTTTTTGTACAACACCCTTGAAAATATCAAGATGATGGCAGAAATTGAGGGGAAATACGATATCTCTGACGCTATCACTTCCCTAGGTGAGATGATGCGCTATAATCTCAGGTGGAAAAATGATTTTGTTGTACTAGATGAAGAACTTCATTATATAAAAAATTATATCGATATTATGAATTTACGTTTGGATGGGTTGCTTAATTTGGAAATTGACGTTCCGCGTGAATTACTAGAGCAGGAAGTTTTGAAAATGTCCCTTCAACCTATTGTGGAAAATGCGGTTAAACACGGGATTATCCCTAAAAATCTGAGCAGTCATGGTACGATTACCATCAAAGTAGATTATTCGGATGGGATAGCGGTTATTGAAATCACCGACAATGGTATAGGGATGAATCCAGAACAATGCGACCAGTTAAATACTCGAATTCAATGCGAACAGGAAAATGCGCAATACTCCTTTAAGGACGGAAATGGAATAGGCGTTAGAAATGTAAATGAGAGAATAAAACTATACTATGGAAATGAATATGGAGTATCTGTCACAAGTAAAGAAGGAGAATTTACAACGGTGACTATTAAGGTGCCTAGTAAGTTGATGAAAGGGGGGAGCCATCGTGTATAAAATCCTCATTGTTGATGATGAGAAAAATATCCGTCAAGGAATCCAGGCGATGATTCAAAGAGAATACCCAACATTTGAAACTTTTATTGCTGCAGATGGATTAGATGCTCTTGAATGTACGGAACAAGAACAACCTGATATCCTGATTACCGATATAAAAATGCCGCGACTAGATGGCATACAGTTAATTAAAGAGCTCCAAGAGAGGGATCAGAAACCGGCACTAATCATTCTTAGCGGATACGACGATTTTTCTTATGCAAAAGAAGCGATTAAACATAGGGTGAAGGATTATTTATTAAAGCCCGTAAATAGGAAAGAACTGTTCAAAACATTGAATACGATTATTGAAGAGTTAGAATCTAATCATAAAATGACTTATCAGCATATGGATGAGTATCGTGCTAGTCAGTTGAATTACATTTTACTAAATCCCAATCTCAACAAAGAAGATATCCATTCTCTTTTTAAAAAAATGCAAATCGGATCGTATCCGGATGGTTATTATGTGATGATTGTTGATTCGAGTGAGGAATTGCAAGGAGTAGATTTGCTTCAGAGAATTCATGAGTTACTACCCTCAGAGCTCAATGGGAATTACCTGTCCTTCCTTGATAAGGATGGTAGAACGGTTTTAATCACTGCTAATGTCCAAATTCTTCCTCACCTGAAAGAACAATTAGCAAGGGACAGGAATTTTGTATTTTCAGTCGGTGTCAGCGAGAAGGCTGACGATCTTACAGAGTTAAAAGACGTATACAATCAGGCAGAATCAGCTTTGAAATATCACTTTCTTTACCCTCGTAGCCAAGTAATTTTTTATGAGAAGGTGAAGGGAAAACAAGAGATTTCATCCTTACCAGTCGATCTAATCAATAAGATTTCCAATATGCTTGGGACAGACCGGGAAAAGGAGATTAAATCTTATTTATTGCAAATCATGGATTTTGAAGTCATCTCTAAGAACGACATAAGCTACCTTGAAAATGTAAATAAAGAAATCAATGAAACGATCTTTAAGAGCTTCTTTGCTAGGTTAGGTGAGGAGTCACTCGAGACATTTAAGCTCTTAAATAAAATGAGTGAGATTTACAATTTTGATAATTTTAATGACTATTTCCACGCACTTGAAGACTTTTTGATGAGAATACATGAATACCATAAACAAATGAAATCGGTGTATTCCGAACAAAAGTATATGGACAAAGCGATTGAATATATCAGAGAAAACTATCATAAAGATTTAAACCTTGCTGTCGTATCGAATTATATCTCGCTCAATTATTCCTATTTTAGCCATATGTTCAAGGAGTTTACAGGTCAGAACTTTGTTGATTACCTGAAAATGGTCAGGATAGAAGAGGCAAGGCGGTTATTAAAGGAAACGGACTTTAAAGTTTTTGAAATAAGTGAAATGGTAGGCTATAAGAATCCGAAGCAGTTTGCAAGAGTTTTTAGAGAAATAGAAGGAATCTCTCCAAAAGAATATAGGGAAACAAAGTAATGGATGGGCTGAAATGCTCATCCATTTTTTGTTAAGCGCATTTCAGTATTTTATATAGAATTTCTATGCCTAAAATATTGAAACCCTATACAAAATTATCTGTCTGAAGATGTTCGGCTAACACAGGTAAAATAAGAGTTAGGTAATAGGGTAAATATTTGCTCCATGGAAGGAGAGGTTGATTTGAAACTAAATCAAGATAACTTAAACAAAGAAATGATGACGCTTTCAAAATTAGATGATTCAAAGCAATGGAACTTAATATGGGAAGATTCCTTTGAACTTTCGGAAATAGATTCTAGCAAGTGGAATTTCGTTGAGGGAGGCTGGGGCTTCGGGAATGAAGAGTCACAGTATTATACTGCTCGCAAAGAAAACGCAAGAATAGAGAACGGAAAGTTGGTTCTTGAGGCAAGACAGGAAGCCTATGAGAAGATGAATTATACTTCCGCTAAATTGACAACAAAGGGAAAAGCAGCATGGAAGTACGGACGCTTTTCTATACGTGCCAAGATGCCTGAGGGTCAGGGTATCTGGCCAGCGATTTGGATGATGCCTGAAGATATGGAACGGTATTCCGGTTGGCCAGCTTGTGGGGAAATAGACATCATGGAACAGATTGGACATCAGCCGGGTACGGTTTATGGAACCCTTCACTATGGGCTGCCTCACACTTATACAGGGGAAAATTACACGCTGCCAGGAAATGCGAAGTTTTCTGATGATTTCCATGTGTTTACCCTAGACTGGGAACCAGGGGAATTCAGGTGGTATGTAGATGGAGTTCTGTATGCACGGCAGAACGAATGGTTCACCAAGCCTGACCTAGAGGGAGAGAATATCTCTGGTGATGCACCGTTTGACCGGGAGTTTTATTTACAGCTTAACCTTGCTGTTGGTGGAAAATGGCCGGGATACCCTGACGAGACGACTACTTTCCCACAACAAATGATCATTGACTATATAAAAGTTTACGAGAAACAAGACGAATAAATGTAAAGGAGAAATTCAAATGAATAAATTTTCTAAGGATTTTATTTTTGGAACGGCTACTTCTTCCTACCAAATTGAAGGGGCTTATCAGGAGGATGGAAGAAGCCTTTTTATTTGGGATACCTTTTCAAGAACACCTGGAAAAGTATTTAACATGGATACAGGGGATATTGCGTGTAACCATTATCATTTATATGAAAATGACATTGAGGTGCTTAAGACCCTTGGTGTAGATTCCTATCGCTTCTCCATCGCCTGGCCGAGAATCTTTCCTGAGCAGGGAAAATATAATCAAGCCGGAATGGACTTTTATAAAAATTTAGTTAAGCGTTTGCTTGAAAATGGCATCAAGCCTGCTGTTACACTTTATCATTGGGATTTGCCGATGTGGGCACATGAACAAGGCGGTTGGACGAACAGGGAATCCGTGAACTGGTTTATGGAATATGCAGAAAAATGCTATGAAGAGCTTGATAGCCAAGTAGATTATTGGATTACCCACAATGAGCCTTGGTGTGCTGGTTTCCTTGGCTACCATCAGGGAATTCACGCTCCGGGACATACGAATATGGAAGAAGCATTAAAGGCTGTGCATCATATTTTACTTTCCCATGGGGAGGCAGTGTCCCTTTTAAAAGAGAAATTTGCATCGACCACACCGATAGGCATTACCTTGAATCTGTCACCTATGTATCCTGCTAGTCATTCGGTGAATGATCAAGTGGCTGCAAATAATGCAGACGGCTATTCAAACAGATGGTTTCTTGATCCTGTGTTAAAAGGATCTTATCCGGTAGATATGATCAATTTGTTCTCCAAATATGTTCACTCCTATGATTTTATTCATGAAGGTGATTTGGAGAAAATATCAATCGAGTGTGATTTCTTTGGAATCAACTTTTACAGTCGTGGCTTGGTGGAATTTAATGCAGCCTCCGATTTTCTATACAAGTCAGCGTACTCAGACTACCCTAAGACTGGAATGGGCTGGGATATCTCGCCTGTAGAATTCAAAGACCTTATACACCGTCTTCGTGAAGAATATACGAAATTACCAATCTATATTACGGAAAATGGTGCGGCGTTTGATGATCAAGTGTCAGAGGACAACAGAGTTCGTGATCGTGAGCGCCAAGAGTATGTTGAACAACATATTAAAGCGGTGGCCGAGCTGAATGAAGAGGGGATGAACATCGCCGGGTATTATCTATGGTCTCTTCTTGATAATTTTGAATGGGCATTTGGTTATGATAAACGATTTGGTATTACCTATGTTGACTTTGAAACACAGGAAAGAATTTTAAAAGACAGCGGCTATCGTTATGCAGAAATTATTAAAAACCGATCAATTTAAATTCAGGAGCACTGGAGTTGAGTATGATGGAAAAATACCGAATGGATGAGAATCAGTATTTAGTAATTGAACAATTTGACCAAGCAAAAACGTTTTCGAGCTTTTTGCCCGGGCTTGCCGGCTTATATGGGGTTCCAATCTGGTCATTTTATGTTAATCGTGGACAGGCAATGGTGAGCTTTGGCGTTCAGGATAAAAACCATGCCATTACAGAATTTTTCCCAGCTAACCAAGCATACCAGAGAGTATCGATGAACGGATTCCGTACATTTATCAAAAAGACAGCTGAAAACGGAACGACTATCATCGAACCATTTGCATCCCATGGCTCGACTAAGGGTCGCACTAGAAATATGTTTATAAAAGAAAATGAGTTGAAAATTGAAGAAGTGAATGAGCAAGAGGGATTGAAAACGCTCGTCACCTATTTTACCCTTCCGAATGAAAACTTCGGTGCTTTAGTTCGTAAGGTTGAAATCGAAAATATTTCAGCAAAGACAATGGAACTTGAAGTGCTCGACGGACTTCCAGCCATCATTCCTTTTGGCGTGGATGATGCTGCTTATAAAGCAGTTGGTAACACGCTAAAAAGCTGGATGGATGTTTTCAATCTTGAAAATGGCATTCCTTATTATAGAGTACGTTCATCAACCAATGATTCCGCAGAGGTGGAAGAAGTTTCGAAAGGGCATTTTTATTTAAGCTTTACGGAAGAAGGCAATTTGATCTCACCGATCGTAGATGCTGAACTGATTTTTGGGTATAACAGCTCTCTTTCTTACCCTAACGAGTTTGAAATGAAATCCATTGATGAATTAACTGGTGCGAATCCGGTAACTTCCAATAAAGTACCATGCGGTTTCTCTGGCTTAGGCAAGGAACTAGCACAAAATGAGAAGATTTCATTCTATACACTTGTTGGTCATGTGAAGGATATCAACATCATGAATAACAAGGCTGCTGAAATCATGACAAGTGGCTATATGGAACAAAAATATCGAGAAAGTCAAAGTCTTGTTTCTGAAATTACGGAAGATATAAAAACAAAAACACGTTCACCATTATTTGATGCTTATGTCAATCAGAGCTACCTTGACAATGTACTACGCGGGGGATACCCAGTTTTATTAGAAACGGACCATGAGCCATTTATCTATTATGTATACTCAAGAAAACACGGCGACCTTGAAAGAGACTATAACTTTTTCTCGCTCGCTCCTGAGTTCTTCTCCCAAGGAAATGGGAACTTTCGTGATGTAAATCAAAATCGTCGTAATGATGTCTTCTTCCATCCTGAAACAGGCGATTATAATATCAAGCTGTTCATGAGTTTGATTCAAGCCGATGGATATAATCCTCTTGTCGTGAAAGGAGCTAGCTTTGAAATTTCAAAGAAGCAAGATTGGAACTGGCTTGAGGAGATGGTAACTGAGGCAACTGATGCGGATTTTGTTAAAAACAAGCTTGCGGGAACGTATACACCAGGTGATTTACTTCAGACGATCACGGATAAAGGTATTCAGCTAGAAGTATCGCTTCCTGAATTTCTTAAGAAGGTTCTTTCAAAGAGTAACCAAAAGATTGAGGCGGAGTTCGGTGAAGGTTATTGGATGGATCACTGGACTTATAATCTGGATTTAATTGAAAACTACTTGAAGGTTTTCCCGGACAAAAAGAAGCAGCTATTATTTGAGGACACTGACTACAAGTATTTTCATAGCCCTGTATTTGTTCTTCCTCGTTCGGAGAAATATGTTCTTACTGATGGGAAGGTTCGTCAGTATGAAGCCATTGTGGAGGAAGGACACCAAACAGATTCAAATTGGGTGAAGAAACCAAATGGTGATTACTTTACATCCAACCTATACAGCAAATTATTTAATCTAGCACTCATTAAATTTTCTACACTGGACCCTTATGGAATGGGTGTGGAGATGGAAGCAAATAAACCAGGCTGGAATGATTCGATGAACGGACTACCAGGCTTATTTGGTTCAGCAATGAGTGAAACACTTGAGCTAAAACGTGTTCTAGAGTTTGTTCTTGCAACTGGGCAACAGGTAGAGGGTGAAGTTTTCCTTCCAACCGAAGTAGGTAGCTTACTAAATTCTATAAATAACAACCTCACACAATACGAAACGGGTCAATTGAACGATTTCGACTATTGGAATTCAGTAGCAAGTGCTCGTGAGCAATACCGTGAAGAAGTTCGAAATGGCTTTAATGGAGAAGAGGAGAGTTTCTCTATCCTGAAGATAACTGAATTTGCAAAAAGGATGCTAGAAAAAACAAAATTAGGAATTACTCGCGCAACAAAAATAGGCGATGGACTGATTCCTACCTATTTCTACTTCGAAGCAGTGAAATGGGAGAAAATTACCGATGAAAGTGGCGTGGAGAAGAAAAACAAAAAGGGACTTCCGGTTGTAAAAGTTGAAGAATTTGATGTTTCTATGCTTCCACACTTCCTTGAAGGTCCTGCAAGAGAGCTGAAGAGTGCGGACTTCACAACCGCTAAATCGATTTATGACCATGTAAGGAATTCTGAGATTTTTGACACGAAGCTGAAAATGTATAAAACATCTACTTCATTAGAAGAACAGACCTTTGAAATTGGTCGAGCAAGAGCTTTCACACCAGGCTGGTTGGAGCGAGAATCAATCTTCATGCATATGGAATTCAAATATCTTCTTAGTGTTTTGAAATCTGGATTATATGAAGAGTTTTTTGAGGATATAAAAAATGTACTTCCTCCTTTCATGGACCCAGAGGTTTACGGTAGAAGCATCCTTGAAAACTCATCCTTTATTGCAAGCAGTGTGAATCCAGATGAAAGTCTTCATGGTCAAGGGTTTGTTGCCAGACTGAGTGGAACGACTGCTGAATTTTTAAGCATTTGGCAATACATGATGGTTGGTAAAGAAGCCTTCACCGTTAAAGAATCCGGATTAGCCTTAAAGTTACAGCCTGTTTTACCATCATGGCTATTTGATGCAAACGGAGAAGTTCATTTCAAATTATTAGGACATACTGATGTAACCTACCATAATCCTTCGGGTAAAAACACTTTTGGTCCTAGAGGTGCTAGTACAAGGAAGTATGTACTTCAAGTGGATGGAAGTAAAGTTGAAATTGATGGACCATGGATTCAAGCACCGTATGCAAAGGATATAAGGGACGGAAAAATCGAAAGAATAGACGTTTATCTAGATTAATAGAGCTTGGGGGCTTATTGTATGCAAATCAAGATGATTCAAACCGCTAAAAATACGGGAGACCGATTCGCTGATAAAGGAAGCCTTACGTTTACAAATGAAACTAATGAGCAGAACGTGATGTTAAAACTAGACCCAAAACAAAAGTTTCAGAGCTTTATGGGATTTGGCGGAGCATTTACTGAAGCAGCTGCTTATACACTAGCGCAGATTTCTGATGAAGATCGTGCAAGTGTAATAGAAAGCTATTTTAACCCTGAAACAGGACTCAACTACAGCCTTGGCAGAACTCATATTCATAGTTGTGACTTTGCACTGGAAAATTACACGTATGTGGAAGAGAATGACACAGAACTTAAAACCTTTTCCATTGAGCGTGAAAGAAAATATGTACTGCCGCTCATTAAAGATGCTGTGAAATCAAGGGGAGAGGAATTAACGATTCTTTCTTCTCCTTGGAGCCCTCCGGCATGGATGAAAACAAATAATGAAATGAATAACGGTGGGCAGTTGAAGCCAGAATTCTATCACACATGGGCTTTGTACTATACGAAATATATTAAAGCGATGGAACAGGAAGGAATTCCTATCTGGGGAATTACCGTGCAAAATGAACCAGAAGCAACTCAAGTCTGGGATTCTTGCAGATACTCGGCTGAAGAAGAGCGAGATTTCGTGAAAAACCATTTAGGTCCCGTTATGGAACAAGAAGGTCTTGAAGACAAGAAAATTATCATATGGGATCATAACCGTGATATAGCGTATGAACGAGCAAAAACGATTCTGTCAGACGCTGAAGCTGCAAAATATATTTGGGGCACTGGTCTACACTGGTATGTTTCCGAGGAGTTCGAAAACTTAAGCAAAATTCATGAAGAATTCCCAGATAAACATTTAATTTTTACCGAGGGTTGCATTGAAGGTGGAGTGAAGCTAGGAGCCTGGCATACAGGTGAACGATATGCGCGCAACATCATGGGTGATATCAACAACTGGCTTGAAGGCTGGATCGACTGGAATATCGTTCTAAATGAACAAGGTGGCCCGAACCATGTAGGCAACTATTGTGACGCCCCAGTTATTGTTGATACGAAGACAGGTGAGATTCACTATAATAGCTCTTATTATTATATTGGTCATTTCAGCAAATACATCAAACCGAATGCAATAAGAATTGCACATGACCTTCACCATGAAATGTTGAAGACGGTTTCCTTTCAAAACGAAGATGGATCTATTGTTGTAGTCGTGATGAATGATGAAGATAAGTCAGAAACGATCACGATTTCACTAGAAGGGAAGGTTACAGAAGCGGTGCTGCCAGAGCGTTCTATTAGTACGTTCGTAATAAAAAGTTAGGCTGTTTTGCAGGAAATGATTGATTAACTTTAGATTGGGTAGATTACTCAATACCGGATAAAATCCATCTTTAGGATTGTAAAAGATATATGGGGGGCAACCAATGACTTATCAACCAAGAAACGAACGCTATGAATCTATGGTATATAATCGATGTGGAAGGTCAGGTCTAAAATTACCGGCTATTTCTCTTGGGTTATGGCACAACTTTGGTGGTGGAGACTTATTTGAAAATGGGCGGGCTTTGATTAGAAAGGCCTTTGACCTAGGAATTACTCATTTTGACTTGGCTAACAATTATGGACCACCACCTGGTTCAGCAGAAGAAAATTTTGGAGCTATTCTAAAGAAAGATTTCTCAGGATTTCGTGATGAAATGGTTATTTCAACAAAAGCGGGTTACGGAATGTGGCCTGGTCCTTATGGGGACTGGGGCTCTAGAAAGTATCTGGTAACGAGCCTTGATCAAAGTTTGAAAAGAATGCAACTAGATTACGTTGATATTTTTTATCATCACCGTCCAGATCCAGAGACACCATTAGAGGAAACAATGATGGCATTAGATCATGTAGTTAGACAAGGTAAAGCACTTTATGTTGGACTTTCTAATTACGGTGTAAAGGACACTCAAAAGGCAATCGGAATATTAAAGGAGTTGGGCACTCCGTTGTTAATTCACCAGCCTGCATACTCAATGCTTAACAGATGGGTAGAAGACGGCTTAACAGATTTGCTTAAAGAAGAAGGAGTCGGCTCCATTGCCTTTGTTCCTTTAGCTCAAGGTTTACTCACCAATAGATACATTAACGGAATTCCAAGTGACTCAAGAGCCTTGAAGCCAAACAGCTTCCTTAATGAAGGGGACGTATCTGAAGAAGTACTTCAAAAGGTAAGAAAGTTACATGAAATCGCTCAAGAACGAGGCCAGTCACTTGCTCAAATGGCCCTTGCATGGGTTCTCCGTGAACAAAAAATTACTTCAGCCCTTATCGGAGCTAGTAAAGTGAGCCAAATTGAGGAGAATGTTGCTGCGTTGAACAATTTAGGGTTTAGCGAAGAAGAATTGAAGAGGATTGAGGAAGTTTTAGATAAAAAATAGTAGTTGAGTAGAGATTAATAAATCTATTCAAGAGGTTAGGTCCCGGCACTTTTTATATGGGGCCTTTCTTTGTATCTTTTTTTATTTTACCAAAGAAAAATATTCCCTAATTATGATTTCTACTCCCACAAAAACCCCATATATATAGGATAAAAAGAGCTAACAGGAGTAGATCTCATTGGACAAAGCAAATCATAAATTTAGGTGGGTTATATTTGCTTCTGTGCTGGTAGCCTATTTATTCATGTCGAGTCAGCGTACAGCTCCGGGATTGATTACCGATCAATTAATGAGGGATTTTAGTGTAACTGCATCGACGATTGGACTTGTGACAAGTATTCAATTCTTCGTTTATACTGGCTTACAGATTCCAATGGGCTTACTCGCTGATCGGTATGGACCGATTCTCTTTCTCATTATTGGCACCGCCCTTACAGGTTTGGGTACGATCATTTATGGTGTGACTACACATGAATATGTCCTTATTTTTGCTCGAATCCTAACGGGAATAGGGGATGCGACCATCTGGGTAAATATGATACTGGTTTTAAGTATGTGGTTTAATCAAAAGGAATTTACTCGATTAATTGGGATTGCTGGAATGACAGGGAGTCTTGGTTTTCTTTTAGCAACCGTTCCTTTTTCCGTATTGATTGTCTCACTTGGTTGGAGAGGGGCTTTTTTTACAGCTGGAGTTGTATTATGCCTTTGTAGTACTTGGCTATATTTCATTTTTGTTAAAAAGGCCAATCAACCGTTATTCGTAAAAAAAGAAGGACCACGTGAAAAAATAACTGTTTTATTGCGAAGAGTTTGCTTGAATAGGCAGGCATGGGCATTATTTTTATGTCACTTTGGACTCGTAGGAGGGTATATAGGGTTTATCGGTTCCTGGGCAGTGCCATATATGATCGATGTGTATGGAATATCGCGTTTAGATGCCAGTCAATTGGTTTTGATTAGTCTGCTTGGAGCACTCATTGGCGCCCCTTTAATAGGCTGGCTTGCTAGTTATTTAGGCGCCATTAAACGAACATATGTGGTGTTTCATCTAATGGTTTTACTTTGTTGGTCGACGTTTCTATTCTTTCCTAATCATCCTCCCTTTTACATACTCATCATTCTTTTCTTTATGATTGGATTTGGATTTGGATCAAACTCCTTAACGTTTGCCATCGTTCGCCAGACGTTTCCAGTAACGGAATCGGGAATTGTTTCGGGCTTTGCGAATACAGGTGGTTTTTTGAGTGCTGTTCTGTTGCCAAGTATCTTCGGATTTATTTTGGACTATTTTCAAGCCACATCCGGACAAATAGTCGACGGATACTACTACGGTTTCTTCACTCCAGTCATCTTTGCTATATTTGGATTAATTGGAGTTCTCTTTGTCAGGGTCGGAGGGACAGGTTCCTTGTACCAGTTGTCTAAAAGGAATTAGGCATCACAAGAGACATAGGGTTTGTAGGTGGAAAATGTTGAAGGGACAACTAAATTATCAAACTAATAAAGTGAACATAAGGGTTTTTTAGGGTATTTTAATTCCCTTGAAATCTAAGAATATCTTCTCTATAATTAGGATATAAAAGAACAGATCAGGTGAATTTTCACCTGACCATTACAACATGCATGCCGTAATAGCGGCTAACCTTAACATTTGAGAGAAATAGTCACCGTAGCTTGGTCGGCAGGTGGCTATTTCTTTTTTGTTATAGCAACGATGATAGATACAATCATTGCGACGAATACTGCTTGAAAAGATAATGCTGTAAATATAATGGTTAACACTTTATCTGTCGTTATCGTTTTCACCCCCCTTCAAAAGGGAGTGTTAGCTACCACCATGACTATGTAGTTGTAATACATGTATTTTAACATTATTTTCATAGTTTTGCTATAAAAAATAGAATGTGTGTTCGTATTTAGGTCATAGGGACAGGTTGCTTGTCCTGTTTGTTTCTGTTTGGTCCTGTTTGTTTGAGAGAATTAGGTAAAATAGACCAATTAAAAAGAAAACAAGGGAACCTGAGATAAGTGATTAGAACAATCTTTCCGGTTTTAAAAGTGTTTTAATTTCCTTTAAATCTAAGAATATCTTCTCTATAATTAGGATATAAAAGAAAAGATCAGGTGAGTTCTCACCAGATTATACAACATACATGCCGTTTAGCGGCTAACCTAATTTCTAGAGAAATAGTCACCTGAGCTTGGTCGGCAGGGTGGCTAATTCTTTTTGATTATTGCGACGACAATGGAAACAATAGTTGCAACAAATACAGCCTCAAAAGTTAATGCTGCAAATATAATCGTTAACACTTTATCTGTCGTCATAGCTTTCACCCCTTTCAACTGGGGATGTTAGCCGCCACCCTGACTATGTAGTTGTAAATACCTATATTCTAGTATTCTACTTTAATATTAGCTAGATTAAATAGAATATATGTTCGTGATTTATGGAGTGTCAGTTACCAAATTCTATATATGGTAACTGACACTTTTTCTTTATTTCCTCTCCCTAAGCCTCTCCTACAGCCACTAGCCGTTACAAATCCTCCCCCCTCAACATATACAAATACTATAAGCAAATAATGTCGAAAAGAGGAGAGGGATTTCGTGAACATCACCATCCAACAAAGCAACTTCAATCAGGTCAAGCCATTAATTGGACCAGCCTTCAACGATGGTTTAAATATTAGCCGCTCTGATGGGAATGTTTGGTTTACGGCTAGTGTTGATGGGAAAGTTGTTGGAGTTGTTTCTTGTATTGTTAGGGAACAACAACAAAAAGCTTATTTTAAGAGAGGGTTTGTTTTAAAAGAGTTTAGAAGACGAAGGATCTATAATCAATTATTTGAAGCCCGGATGAATTTTATTAAAGAGAATGAAAATATTAAGGTTGTTTCGGCATTGTGTACGACGGCGAATATGGATGTTTTTTTACATCATGGGTTTAAGGTGATGAAGAAACATTCCCAAAAGTACACGTTAGTTGAACTAACATTAAAATAAAATTAATTTTCTGAAAATTTTGTCTTGTTTTCTGTAAGTAGATTACTTATAATAACTTTTAACTAGTTAAAGGTGGAGGGCATAGAGAGAAATGCCTATTTTTACTAATTAGGCAGAAAAATCCACATCATAGAATATTAGCTTATATATAGGAGGAGTATCATGGGTAATAAGTTTAAAAAGCAGATGTTATTTCTATCCATGATTCTTTTAGTTTTCTGCGTCGGGTTTGTTAATATGCTGGGAACAGCGAAGAAGGATGTTAGCCATCAAAAGGGGAAAGTTACGGTGTTTCTTGCAGGTGATTCCACTGTTTCAAACTACACGGAATCGTTAGCTCCCCGTGCAGGATGGGGGCAGATGATTGGTACCTTTTTTGATGAAGATGTTGTGATTATAAATGCAGCAAAGTCAGGCAGAAGTTCTAAAAGTTTTATTGAGGAAAAGAGACTGAAGAAAATATTGAGGCAAATTGATAAAGGCGATTATCTGTTTATTCAGTTTGGCCATAATGACCAAAAGGCATATGACCCTAACCGTTATACAGACCCCCATACAACGTATAAAAGTTACTTGAAAAACTACATAGATGGTGCAAGAAAGAAAAAGGCTATTCCTGTTCTTGTAACCTCAGTTGAACGAAGGTTTTTTCTGAAAGATGGTGTTGCTGGGAACTCACATGGGGACTATCAAAAGGCAATGATCGAGCTTGGTAAAGAAGAAAACGTTCCTGTTATTGACCTTGCCTCTAACAGTAGAACTCTTTTTAATAAGCTTGGACCAGAGAAAACGAAGGAACTGTTTCTGTGGTTAGAACCAGGTGAGAGTGAGAACTTTCCTGATGGAATTCAGGATGATGTTCATTTTAAGGAACACGGTGCGAGGGAAATTGCACGACTAGTAGTAGAAGGGATTAGAGAATTAAATTTAGAACCGTTAAGCACTCATATTAAAAAGTAATTTTGGTACTTTCAAAATATGATAAAATAAAGAGTAAATGGTACTGGGAGAATACTGTCTCCCGGTCATTTTTATGTCGAAAGATTTACGAAGGAGCTTATTATGTCAATAATAAAAAAACTAAATCTAGAAAAGTACAAAAGCTTGTCAGTGATTAATCAACCTAGTGACTATGATATATTTGAGGAAAATAAGGCAACCTTATCTGGACAACATGACGCTATTTTCATCTTTGTACAAACGGTCGATGAAATGGTTCAACATACTAAACAGATCATTAAAGAGAACCATTTACTTGAAAAAGGATATTTATTTTTTGCTTATCCAAAAAAGGGAAATAAGAAATACGAAACCTTTGTACATAGAGATGAGATTTTTCCAGCAATGAATGTAGGAGAAGATGGATATGTTGAAAATAGTGATGTGAAATTTTCACGTATGGTAAGTATGGATGAGGTTTTTACTGTTGTTGGATTAAAGCGTGAACAAAAGAAAGCCCAAAAATCAACAGCTCCAAGTCAGTGTGTTGCTGATTACGAAGAGAATGTGAAAGATATTGAGCAAATATTAGCAGACAATCCGGTTGAACTTTCTTTTTATCAGAAACTAACACCTGGTTATAAAAGAGACTGGGCTCGATATATTTTTTCAGTAAAACAAGAGGCAACACGTGAAAAACGCCGTCAGCAGATGACCAATATTCTTGGACAAGGGTATAAATCAATTGATTTATTTCGCCAAAAAAAGTTATAAAGTACTAAAATTACAATAGCTGAGGAACCAGCTAAAAGTTGATTTAGTAACTACACTTCGGGTCAAGGGACCTGTCCCCATGGTCCATGAATGATTCGTGGCTTGTTTGGAAAAAGTATAACCATTCCTACATCAAAGGAGGGGTTATCATGGAAAGTACAAACGAGTTTGTTCAAAAGATTCATGATAAGCAACAAAAGGATGAGCAAAATAGAAAGCGTCAAGGCAAAGGCCATCCAGAAAAGAAGTTGCCTAATAAACAGCATTAATAAACCTTGTAAACGAAAGGCCATGAGTGATTCATGGTCCTTTTTTGCATGCATGTTTATAAGGACAAATAGTCGTTATCCTACATTCACCAATAATAGGTAGTTCTATACGAGAATGTTCAACCAAAGTAGATAGATACTAAATATGAAAGGAGGGAATAAACAATGGAGGTTACTGTAAATAAAGTTCTTGATGCAAAAGGCCTGGCTTGTCCGATGCCGATTGTGAAAACGAAGAAAGAAATGACGGCACTTGAGCCTGGCCAAGTGATTGAAATCCAGGCAACAGATAAAGGTTCTACGGCCGATTTAAAAGCATGGTCTGAGAGCACCGGAAATCAATACTTAGGAACAGTTGAAGATGGGGATGTTTTAAGGCATTACTTACGAAAAGCAAGTGCTGAAGAGGAAAAGTCTGAAACGAAGCATCCAGATGTCGTTCAATTAGAGGAACTTTTAAAACAACTGGAAGGCAATGAAAAAATAAATATCCTTGATGTACGGGAACCTGCTGAATATGCGTTTGGACATATACCTGGAGCGGTCAATATCCCTCTAGGAGAATTGGAAGAACGATTTAAGGAAATAGAAAGTATGGAAGACTTGCATATCGTATGCCGCTCAGGGAATCGAAGTGATTTAGCAGCGCAGAAGCTGACTGAAAAAGGCTTTAAGAATGTTAAGAATGTTGTACCTGGAATGAAAGTTTGGACAGGCCCAACAAATAAACTTTAAAGGAGGAAACGAAAAATGAAAGTCGCGATTATTGCCGCTAATGGCGGAATGTTTGATGCGTATAAAGTGTTTAATATTGCTACAGCAGCTGCTGCAACAGATGCAGAAGTGGGAATCTTCTTTACTTTTGAAGGGTTAAATCTGATTCATAAAGAGGCTCATAAAAATCTACCTATGCCAGCTGGTGCTGAACATTTTCAAGAAGGATTTAAAAAAGCCAATGTTCCTCCAGTTGATGAACTAGTTTCCATGGCTAGTGAAATGGGTGTAAAAATGATTGCTTGTCAAATGACGATGGATGTCATGAGCTTAGAGAAAGAACAGTTTATTGAAGGTATCGATGTAGGTGGAGCCGTAACGTTCTTAACTTTTGCGAAGGATGCAGACGTAACACTTACATTCTAATACCCTAATAGGTAAATATTAATCAAAAAAGGAGGTTGAACTGTGACAGAGTCTGTTAAAACTATATCGGTAAAAGAGCTTGCTAGAAAGGTTTTCAATCATGAAGATGTATTCATCATTGATGCAAGAAATACAGACGACTTTGATGATTGGAAGATTGAAGGGGAAAATGTTCAAATTATTAATGAACCTTATTTTGAGTTGTTAGAAGGCGTAGATTCTATTTTAGATAAGCTGCCAAAAGATAAGGATATTTATGTCATTTGTGCAAAAGGTGGTTCATCTGAATTCGTTGCTCAACAAATCTCAGAAGCAGGATTTACAGATGTTTATTCCATTGAAGGCGGGATGAAAGCATGGAGTGAACATTTAGAGCCTGTAAAAATTGGTGATTTGAAAAATGGAGGAGCGATTTATCAATTTGTTCGAATTGGTAAAGGTTGTCTGTCTTATTTAGTAGATTCAAACGGAAAAGGTGCGATGATTGATACGAATCGTATGCTCGAGCCTTACGAGTCTTTTATAAAAGAGAAGAATATTACGCTTACTCATATTTTAGACACTCATTTACATGCGGATCATATTTCAGGAGGAAGGCAGCTTGCTGAAAAGACAGGAGCTACTTATTACCTTCCGCCGAAAGATGCAGAAGAAGTGACGTTTAATTATGAGCATATTCACGATGGTGATGAATACCAAGTTGGAGATACAACGATTAAAGCTGTGTACTCTCCAGGACATACGATCGGAAGTACTTCGTTTGTGGTAGACGATCAATATTTATTAACCGGTGATATTTTATTTATTGATTCCATTGGTCGCCCAGATTTAGCTGGGAAAGCGGAAGACTGGGTAGGAGATTTACGAAATACCCTTTATAAACGTTACAAAGAATTGGCAGATGATTTAACTGTCTTGCCAGCTCATTATATGACGATAAAAGAGATGAATGATGATGGAAGTATAGGCGAAAAGTTAGGAGTTCTGTATAAAGAAAATCACGGACTCAATATTACGGATGAATCTGAATTTAGAAGAACCGTTACTGAAAATCTTCCGCCACAACCGAATTCCTATCAAGAAATTCGTGAGACGAATATGGGTAAAATCTCTCCAGATGACGAGAAGCAACGTGAAATGGAGATTGGTCCAAACCGTTGTGCGGTTAGATAAATAGGAGGGGGTAAGAAGAGGGGGGAGATACTCTAAGCTGCCTTCCCCTCTGAAAAAAGAGGTGATGATGTTGGACATAGCCTTTATTGTGGTTATCTTTTTAATTGGATTTATCGGTTCCTTTATTTCTGGAATGGTTGGAATCGGTGGATCTATCATTAAATATCCTATGTTACTTTATTTACCACCTTTATTTGGATTAGCGGCTTTTAGTGCGCATGAGGTCTCTGGAATCAGTGCGGTTCAAGTGTTTTTCGCAACGATTGGAGGAGTCTGGGCATACCGAAAAGGTGGATTTCTGAATAAAACATTAATCATCTATATGGGCGCAGCCATTTTAATTGGAAGTTTTATCGGTGGTTATGGTTCGAAGCTTATGAGTGAGGGTGGAATCAATCTAGTGTATGGAATTCTTGCCCTTATAGCCGTTATTATGATGTTCTTGCCAAAAAAAGGGGTAGATGATATTCCTTTTGATCAAGTGAAATTTAATAAATGGCTTGCGGCAAGTTTAGCTTTAATTGTTGGAGTTGGAGCCGGAATTGTCGGTGCAGCGGGAGCATTTATTCTAGTTCCCATCATGCTCGTTGTATTAAAAATTCCTACTAGAATGACAATTGCCTCCTCTTTAGCCATTACCTTTATCTCCTCTATTGGAGCAACAATTGGCAAAATAACAACGGGGCAGGTAGAGTTTTTCCCAGCTCTCATAATGGTTATTGCTAGTTTAATCGCCTCTCCAATAGGTGCAAATATAGGGAAAAAGGTGAATACAAAAGTTCTCCAGTGGATCTTAGCATTATTAATATTAGCTACTTCCATAAAGATTTGGACAGATATTTTGTTTTAATTGTGGAACAATTTTTAAAATGTCGGATTCACATTTCCGACATTTTTTACATCTACATAAAAATTTTCATAAAAAAATAGTTGACGTTATACCTATAGGGGTATATTATTAGTCATGTAAAGTTAATAAAAATGGTTTCAAAAAAATTTTTTTAACAAAAATATACCCTTATAGGTATGTTGGATAATATTTTACGGAGAGTGGATTTAAATGATGAACTCAATTACAGTTTATACGACGACACGCTGCCCTTATTGTGTCATGTTAAAGAATTTCCTATCTGAACAGAATATTCCTTTTAAAGAAATTAACCTTGAAGATCAACCTGAGATGATGAGACAATTAGTCAATGCAACAGGTCAAATGGGAGTTCCACAAACAGAAATTAATGGCCAGTGGGTTTTAGGCTTTGACCCAAATTTAATTATGAATTTATTAAGAAACTAACAAATTTTTTAACTACAAATATACTCCTGGGGGTAATATAGATGGCTGTAAAAGCATGGACTGCGAAAGAAGTTACAGAAAAGGTATTAGAAAAAAGAAATTTATTTATTTTAGATGTACGAAATGAGAATGATTTTAACGATTGGAAAATTGAAGGAGAAAATTTTGAATATTTAAATGTACCTTACTTCGAACTAATTGATGGTGTGGGACCAATTCTTAATAAAATTCCTTCAGATAAAGAGGTTTTAGTTGTTTGTGCAAAAGAAGGATCTTCTATAATGGTAGCTGACATGTTATCTCAAGAAGGAATCGATGCAGCTTATCTATCTGGTGGAATGAAAGCATGGAGTGAGCATTTATACAAAGCAAAGGTATATGAAGATAACGACATTAAAGTATACCAATTTGTTCGTGTAGGGAAAGGATGCTTATCCTACATGGTTGTATCAGACAATGAAGCTCTGATTGTAGACCCTGCTAGATTTGTAAATGAATACGTGGAAGCATCTAAGGAAGAAGGAGCAACTATTTCTCATATTGTTGATTCTCATCTACATGCTGACCATATTTCTGGTGGGAAAGAAATGGCAGATGCGACAGGTGGTTCTTACTACCTTATGAAGAGTGAAGGTGCAGTGTTTGATTTCTTCCCATTTGAAGACCATGAAAAAATTCATTTTAAAAACGTTGAACTAGAAGTATTAGCCGTAAAAACACCAGGTCATACTCCTGGAAGTGTGTCATTCTTCGTGAATAAAAAGTTATTATTCTCAGGAGATACGATTTTTGTCAGCGGTCTAGGACGTCCAGACTTAGGAAACAAAGTGAGAGAATGGGCAAACGACCTATACAACACCGTTTACAATAAAGTATCAGAAATTGCTGATGATGTGATTGTTTTACCGGCTCATTATGCTGATTTTGATGGCGAAATAAACGAAGAAGGCTACATTGGGGACACATTAGGAAATATCCGTAAGCGTAATGAAAAAATGTTCAATGCGACTCGTGAAGATTTCCTAAATGATGTTGAAAAATCAGCTAGTTCCGTAAAACCACCAAATTTTGAAGAAATTATTATGATTAATCGTGGTGTTCAAGATGCTGATTATGAAAGAAAGCAAGAGTTAGAGATTGGTCCAAACCGTTGTGCGGTTCATCATGCTGACTAATAAACAATGAATAGAGGGAGCTTAGGGAACTTTGATAGAGTTCCCTTCTCCCATATCCCCGGCTTAAAATGAAACAGAAAGTAGGTCTAATACATTGAAGAAAATCGTAACTTATATTCCTCTAGTTATTTTATTAGCATGGGGTGCGTATTACTTTTTAGGAAATCAATCCATTCAAACGATTTCTACTATTGAGTTAGCAGAAAAGCTAGAACAAGAGGCTAACTCCAAAAATGTTGTATTTATTGATGTTCGTGAACCTTCAGAGTATGAAGAAGGACATATAAAAGGAATGATTAATGTACCATTAAGTACTTTGAGTACAAATACAGAGATGCTTCCAAAAGATTCACAGATTGTGATTATTTGTAGAAGCGGGAATAGAAGTATGCAGGCAGCAAAGATTTTAGAAGAATTAGGTTATAACAACATTGTTAATGTTGATGGTGGGATTATGAGTTGGGATGGGGAGCTTGTTTTTTAATAGGGCAAACCATCCAGTCATTCAGGGCTAGAGATTAGCCCTTTTTTTATTAATAAAAAAAAATTATTGCTTCTTAACAGAAAGTAAACAATTGGGTGGCATGATGGACTCTATAAAATGGAGGAGGTTATGTCAATGTTTGAATTTGAAGTAAAAGATGGTGTATCCCAACTAAACAGTAGCTATGGAACCTTAATGGTTTCTCCTGATCCTTTAAAAGGATATAAGCCTGTTGAATTGCTCGTTTCATCTATCGTTGGATGCAGCAGTGCTATTCTTCAAAAGGTGTTAGAAAAAAAGAGAATAGCGGTAAAAGGAATGACAGTAAAAGTAAGTGTGGAAAGAAACTTGGAAGAGGCAAACAGGGTTACGAAGATCCATCTTCATTTTGTCATCGCGGGAGAGGACATTTCTGAGGAACAAATGGAGAAGTCACTTGAAGTCACCCTAAAAAATTGCGGAATCATACAATCGGTAAAAAATGGTATTGATATTAACGAGTCGTTTGAAATTGTGGACAGTTAAACAGAAGTAGGAAAAAGTTAGTACTGGGGGTTTGTATGAACGTATTACAAATAGGCTCGATTGCTATTTTATATAAGTGGGTCTTTCTTGGTATTGCTATTTTTATCGGCTATATCAGTATTCGAGTATGGTTACAAAGCTCAACAGAAAAGAAAAATATCAAACCAATCATGGATTTACTATTTAATACGATTTTCTTGAGTTTTCTCGTTTGGAAAGGTAGCTTACTTCTATTAGAGCCATCCATCATTTTGAAAAGTCCATTTTCAATACTGTATTTTACAGGTGGAAGTAAGGGTCTTATTCTAGCGATTATTTTTTCTTTTGCCTATTTTTTCTTAAAAGCAAAGAAATTAGAAATTTCGAATGAGTTCATAATAAAGCTGATGTTTATTTTTAGTTTGGTCGTATTAACGGCATATCACGGATTGACTGTTTTCTTTATAGAAGAAGATGTTCTTTATCACTCTCTAATTAGTCTGTTCATGATTACCGTCTTAGTAATAGGGATATTTAAAAAGGACATTTATTCTTTAAAGTGGATCTATATGGTCACTATTGTATTTTCTTTCGTCCACTTTATTCTAATCATGATTTTGATTAAAAGTCAGGCAGTATTCTTATTTTCAGTGGAACAGTGGTTTCTAATAGGAATCATTTTAGTATCACTTTTCCATCGCAATAAGCTACGGTCATTGAATTAAATCTCAATTTTTAAATAAATTTTGTCATCTTAACCGTTTCTTAACAATCATTTGAAAAAATGCTGTTAAGGAGAAAGGAGGAAAGGTCTGTGGAAAATATTACAATTCTCTTCGCTTTAACCGCGGGATTGCTATCTTTCTTTTCACCTTGTGTGTTCCCGCTTATTCCCGCATATGTCGCTCATTTAACAGATGGAAATGTCTCCTCAGGGAAAGTGAATGTGAGCCAAAAGGTATTACTCACCAGGTCAATTAGTTTCATCCTAGGATTTAGCGTCGTCTTTGTGTTATTAGGTGCGTCAGCTAGCTTTGTTGGACAATTGTTTTTAGATAATAAAAAACTAATTCAAATGATTGGCGGCTTACTGATCATTATTTTTGGAATACAAATGCTAGGAATCTTTAAGATTAAATTTTTGATGATGGAAAAAAGGTTTTCTTTTAAAGAGAATTCAAAGGCAACTACGCTGAGGTCCTTTATTCTTGGGGTGGCGTTCGGATCGGGCTGGACCCCATGTGTTGGACTAGCTTTATCTTCTATTTTGTTACTTGCTAGTTCATCGGAGACCGTATTTTCAGGTATGGGTCTATTGTGGGTATACTCATTAGGACTAGGAATTCCATTTCTCATGATATCTTTCATTGTCACTTACTCCTTAAATGTGGTGAAAAAAGTGAATAAGATTCTACCTAAGCTATCAAAAGTGAACGGGTGGATATTAATTGTGATGGGAGTTTTATTGTTTACAGGTCAGATGCAGAAGATCAGTGCCTATTTTTCTTCATTTACATGGACTAGTTTCTAACTTTGTTGCATTATTACTCGAAAAAAGCTTGTACATTTTAAGGGGTGAAAGTTAGTGAAAAGTAATATTCTTGTTATAATAGGATTGATGGGGCTAATAGGTTGGGGAATTTTTGATCTCAATTCATCTAAATGAGACGAAGCGAATTCAACTACTAATGAAACCGTTAGTCAAGAACAAATAGAGGTAGGAATTAAAGAAGGTAACCAAGCACCAGACTTCCAACTACAAACAATGGAAGGGGAAGAGATTCAACTTTCTAGTTTGCAAGGGAAGAAAGTGATTGTGAACTTTTGGGCTACTTGGTGTCCACCATGTAAAGCGGAAATGCCACATATGCAAGAATTTTATGAAGAGCAAAAAGAGAACGGCATAGAAATCCTGGCTGTCAATTTAGCAACAACGGAAAAAGATCCGACTGCTCTTTGGAGTTTTGTTGAAGATTATGGCTTAACCTTTCCTATTTTACTAGATAGTGAGGGAGAAATTGCTGATACGTATCAAGCATTTACGATTCCAACGAGTTATGTGATTGATTCTAGTGGAATTATTCGTAAAAAAATTACAGGACCAATGGACAAGGAAATGATGCTACAACTAATCAATAGTGTCCAATAAATGTGGTGAGAAATTGAATTATAGAGGAAAATCGATTTTAGTGTGTGATGATGACAGAATGTTTCGGTCTGAAATGAAAAAAGAACTCGAAGCCTCTGGATTCCAAGTGTTAGAAGCGACAAATGGGCAGGAAGCAAAGGACATTTTTTTAACATATAATCCTTGCTTTGTTATATTAGAAGTCTATATGAAGGATTTAGATGGATTTGAGTGGTGTGATTGGATTCGAACAGAACAAAAAAGTGAGATTCCTATGATCCTAGTGTCTAAATTACCAGATGAAAGCAATACGATTAAAGGTTTAAAGAGCGGGGCAGATGATTTCCTGCTCAAACCTTTTAATTTAAAAGAGTTAACCGTAAGAGTGGAAACGGTGTTAAGAAGAACGGCACACCGTTGTAATAAAATAACGTATAGGGGGATTACCCTTAAGCCTTTAAAAGGGGAAGTTAAGGTGGAAGGTGAAGGAATCTCATTAACCCTTCATGAATTCAAGCTTCTATACTTCTTAATGAGGCATCCCAATCAAGCACTATCTAGGCTACAAATATTAGATGAGTTATATCCAAATGATCAGAAATTAGTCTCTGAGAGAACCGTCGACGTACACATCTTGAAGCTGAGAGAAAAGTTTAAATCATATATAGATGGCGAATGGATCGAAACGATTAGAGGAGTAGGGTATCGATTTGTAGCGTTTTAATTGCATAAGGCAATCAAATAGTAAAAGCTGCTCAAAATTTGATGAGCAGCTTTTACTATTTGATTAAACTAAGTTTTTCACAATTAAAAATAGAATAACTATAATTACAGTTTTTTCGCATACTCCGAAACGACAAAAGCCAAATCCTCATTCCCAAATAGAGATAATACATTTAACACCGTGCTAGTAGGAATCTCACCTGCTTCTTCTTTATCCACCGTTAACTCCTCCATCGTTTTTAATAAGGCGGGGTTACTCACTTGATTAGGATAAGCTTCTGTATAAAGCTTAACTGGGTCAAGATTGTTGTTTACACACCATTGGGCAAAAACTAAAATCATCATATTTTCGTCTTTTTGGTAGTTTTCAATAATTTGTTTTTCGACTTCTTTGTTCACTTTTCTGTTCGCTCCTTTAGGCTTCTGTCCTTATTATATCACACTAACTGTTACGCTAATTCTTTAGAGGTACGTTCATATTCGCGTCGTAATTGGGTAACTTATATGGGTATGTTACTGGCTACAAAGTTGTTATTTTATAAAAGGAGTGAGTCTAATATGAATCCTAACTATAAACCACTTTTTGATACCGTCAAGCTAAAAAGTGGACATGAACTAAAAAATCGAATCGTTTTAGCACCCATGACCAACTTTTCTTCCCATCCGGATGGAACCGTTTCTGATGAAGAAATCAATTATTACATTCGCCGAACAAAAGGTGTGGGACTGGCGATTACTGCATGTACATATGTGACGAAAAACGGAAAAGGATTTCATGGTGAGTTTGGTGGAGATACGGATGAGATGATTCCAAGCTTACGTCGTCTAGCCAGTGCCCTAAGGGAGCAGGGAGCGACGGCTGTTCTTCAAATTTTTCATGGAGGTCGTGAATGTCCACCTGAGTTAGTACCAAACGGGGAAACGGTTAGTGCGAGTGCGGTTGGAAAAGAGGGTAGTGACATCACTCCACGAGCATTGGAAGAGTCTGAAGTCGATGAGATTGTAAAAGCGTTTGGAGAGACCACTCGACGTGCGATTGAAGCTGGGTTTGATGGGGTTGAAATCCATGGAGCGAACGGGTACTTGATTCAACAGTTTTTCTCCCCGCAAACGAACCGTCGTGAAGACAAATGGGGCGGAAGCTTAGAAAAACGAATGAGTTTTCCACTTGCCATCGTGAAAGAAGTAAAAAGGGTTGTAGCTGAACATGCGAAAGAGCCTTTTATCGTCGGCTATCGTTTTTCACCAGAGGAAGAACATACTCCTGGAATCACGATGGTAGAAACATTGGCACTTGTTGATGCTTTAGCCGATCAAGAACTAGATTATCTTCATGTCTCCTTACAGGATTTTTGGTCGAAGCCTAGACGTGGAGCGGATGAAACCAAAACGCGAATGGAGCATCTACTAGAAAAGATCGGTAACCGAGTTCCGTTAATCGGAGTGGGTTCCATTCATACGGCGGATGAGGCATTGAAAGCGATTCGGACAGGTGTTCCTTTACTAGCCTTAGGACGTGAGTTAATTATGGAGCCGGATTGGGTGGAAAAAGTGGAGAAGGGAAGAGAAAGTGAAATTGCGACGACTCTTTCCAAAAAGGATCAAGAAAGACTTGTGATTCCAGATCCGCTTTGGGGAGCAATTATCCATACACCTGGTTGGTTCCCAGTGGTAGAGTAATAGAAAAAATAAGCGGCTAGGTTTTAGCCGCTTTTCTAATGAGAGTTACAAATAAAAAAACTAGACATTTAAAGTACATTAGCGCAAAAGACAACTATAATACCTTAAATTCATCTAGTATGGTTCGAATTATTAATTTAAAAAGTAGGAAGAAGGAGTGAAGTTAAATCGTTCCTAATTCCTCTTCAAAATAAAAAGTATTCGGATGTTCCTTTAACGTATAAGAATATCTTTTCATATTCGCGACGTAACTGCATTTGCTGATGGTAACCGTTTCACCAGTAGATTTAAGTAAAACTTTTTGGTTTACCTCATACTTCACTTTATTTTTCATGGGGGTTAACCACCTTTCCTTAAGAGTCCATTATCTCACATAAGTCTGATAATGTATAACTTTCCCTTTAAAATAAAAAATAAATAGAGTGAATTTTAATAAAACAATGTAGTTTTTGGCATTTAAGGGTATACTTACATAGAAGGGGACATCCCCTTGGTCTTCTGGTGCTTATCTCTTTTGGCAGAAGGCGAGAGACCATTTAGGAAGGATGACCAAGATGAAAACAAAAACAAGTATGGTATATCAAGCAAAAGCTGGAGACGGAGTGAAGAAAAAAGGTTTAAAGAGATCCAATACTTTTTTTAATACTCCAGAAGAAGCTGTATCAGAAGCTATGGCATTGAAAGAAAAAATGGATACCCTTTATAAAAATGAAATTCAGTGGGAGTACAACGAGGAAATTACCGGTCCACTTAATAAGATGAAGATTTTAAAAGGATATCTTGGTGGAGATAAAAAATCGTCTGCGTTTTATCTTCAGATTATGTCATCCAAGCTGGAAGAAGAATTTAGTGTGGTTTCACCTATCAAACCGAAGAACATGTCTACAAGTGATAAAAAAGTATTGAAGCAAGTCAAAAAATTATTTGCATAAATGGAATTAGAAAACCCTTAGCAGCTCAACAGCAGCTAAGGGTTTTCGTTTGATTAGAACCCAGGACTATAAGACGTGCGAGGAATTTGATTGTATTTAGATGCATCTAATTGTTCAACAGAACCATCTGCCACTCCATTGATAATTCCATAAAGACCCGTTTCAACGGCTTTCACTAGCTGACCTTTTTTCTTTTGTCCTAATGTATGAGACTGACCTCTCACCTCAAATAGAACCGTTCCACTACCGTTTAGGGCAAAGCTACCTAGAGCCGTACCAGGTAAGTCAAGGTTTTGGTCATATAAAGTAATGTTGTTGAATGGTGAGTTATTGCCTAATGATTGAAGTGCATTATAGGCAGCAAGGTTAAGCTGCTTAGAATACTCGAAGTTATAGTTATCTTTATATTGTGCGTATTTTGCTCCCGCAGGTGTATTTGGATCTGGAACAAAGTCAGCTGATAGTGACATCGTTACCAGGTCATCTGTTCCTTCTACATAGTATTGACCTTGGTGATGAAGGTCAATAAACACATCCACTTTACCGAATTCTGCTTTTAATGATTTATATACATCACGAACGGTTTGAGCTTCTGGAGTGATGTACCAGCCTGGGCGATTGGAAGCACCAGGAACATCACTTGCCTTAGGTACATAATTTAAGTCTGGGTTAAAGTCACGATTCACGTCAAACCCTGGCTTGCCCGTGTAATCTCTTGCTTGTCTGACCCCTGAAGCATAATAATTCCAAGCTGGTCTAGATGCTTCCGCAAGCTGAGGGAATCTTTCTACTACCTCTGCCCAAGAAAGGTCATTTCCACGACGGTCTAACTCAGATGCATCAGGGTTCATTTTTGGTAACACCACTAACGTAATTTCCTCTCTAATTTTCTTAGCTTGAGGAGAGTTACTAGAACCTAAATGTTGAAGAATGCTTAAAAGGGCTTCTGTTCCCGTTTTTTCATTTCCATGGATCTCACTTTCAATTAGAACAACTTTCTTACCCGTTCCTACACGTGCTTTATAAATATCTCTTCCACGATTGGATTGACCGACTACTTCAAGAGACACCAACCCTTGACTGTTTTGTTCAATTTGTTGGAGACGCTTCACCATTTCCGCATAATCAGTAAATCCTACAACGGGCAGCTCTTGATTCGGATTGGTTAAATTTCCATTAGAAGAGTTCGTCGCAAAAGTGGGCGAAGCAAGACTTGCACATAAAGCAATCACACTTAACCCCGTTAATAGTTTTTTCCCTTTCATACTATCACTCCCTGATTAAAAAATAGTAGGTTCCCTAAAGATTGCATGATCTATGTATGTCGAGATAAGAGATATTCTTTAGGGAATCTAAAAACTATTTTATTGGATTAAAGCGTAAAAATTTGCCGAATCATATAGGCCGTCCAGTTCTAATATTGTAAGAAACGATAGGAGTTTGTCGATTATTTCGTAAATAGAAATAAATGAATATTTCCTCCTATTTTGTCATTTGTTGTAGTGATATAGACATGTATATATTGGTTAAAAATTTCGAAATCAGGATTCATCTAGTCAGTTAGAAAGTATTCCTTTTACCTAACAATCAATGATGAAAATAAAAATCTTAAGAAATTCTTCATTTTTATCATAAGAAATTCTTCAATTTTGGCTTTTACAATAAGGGTAGCTTGAAAGGAGGCGGCAAATTTCAAAGTGTGTAAGGTTGTAATCAAGTCTACTATTTCAAAATCCCTCCTATTTCACTAGATTTTTACAAAAATGAGACTAAAATAGGAAATAGTGTGAAATTACGGAGGAGTATGTAGGATGGAACCATTAACAGTTTTAGTAGTGGATGATGATAAAGAGATTCGGGAAGGAATTGAAATTTATTTACGAAATGAAGGTTTACGGGTAATTCAAGCAAAGGATGGCCTAGAGGCGATGGACTGTTTAAATGAACAGGAGGTCCATTTGATCGTGATGGATATTATGATGCCGCGTCAGGATGGGATAACGACAACGTTTAAGATTCGTGAGAAGAAGAACATTCCGATCATTATGCTAAGTGCCAAGAGTGAAGACACGGACAAAATATTAGGCTTACAAATTGGGGCAGACGATTATGTTACGAAGCCTTTTAATCCTGTTGAACTGATTGCGAGAGTAAAATCTCAGCTGCGTCGATATGTCACTCTAGGAACTTATGAGGAAAAAAGTAAAGTAATAGATATAAATGGACTGATTCTAAATCAAGAGGCTAAACAAGTAACGGTTCACGGAGAGCCGATTAAACTAACTCCTATTGAGTACCGTATTTTAGAGTTATTAATGGTCAATAAGGGGAGAGTGTTTTCAATCAGTGAAATCTATGAACTCGTTTGGAAGGAACCAGGCTTTAATGTAGAAAATACGGTAGCGGTACATATCCGGAAAATTCGTGGGAAAGTGGAAATTAATCCGAAGAATCCAAAATATTTAAAGGTTGTGTGGGGAATTGGGTATAAAATCGAAAAATAAATTTTTAGTAGTGGTCATGGTAATTATCCTAACTTATGGAATAGGAAGTATTTTTTCATTCCTAACGTATGGGAATAAATATTGGGGTAAAAGTTTTTTTGAATACAATGACTTTCCTTATGTGGGTGAATTTCTCGAGTATTTAGGGAAAAATGAAATCTACTATATGAGTAAAAATGAAGCCAAATATCAGTTGCCTAATATGATTACAGAAGAAGATATTCAGCAGCTACGTTCCGAGAAAGGTAGTCTAGAAACTCAAACGAGACTGATTAATCAACAATATCAATACCAAATTGATGAAGCGAAAAAGGCAAAAGATGAGAATAAAGTAAAGAAGTTAAATATGGAAAGAACGAACAAAATACTAGATATGACACGTTTTTTTAAAGAAGATGAATATGTGAAATCTTTTATTATGAAAGAACGAACAAAAGAAATGGAACAATATTATGAGAATCTTAAGTTAGGATTGCCTTATCTTCTAGATTACAAGGAGGTATTTGCCTATCACCTAAAAGATGTGAATACTGGCATGGAATATTCAAATATTCGAAATAAAAATGATATTAATAGTGAACATATGCTTCACATGGTTGAATGGAGCGGTACTCTTCAACCATCTGGACCCCCTCATTTTGAAATCACTCCTATAAAGCTGAAGGGATATATCGGGGTGAAGAAATCAGCTCCAGAAACGAGTAATTTAATCTACAACTATCATCAGTTTAATCAAGAAAAACAAATCTTCTATTTTTACGTTATAACGGGGTTCATTAGTTTAGTAGGAAGTTTGCTATTTTTATATAAGAGAAGGTTTTTTGAAGCTAGTTTAGTGATTTGGAAACGTTATCTCCCTATTGATTTGAACGCTTTAATCATTGTCGGCATGGGACTCACAGCATTTTATTATATGGATACCTACAACTTTCTTTCGATTTATTTTGAAAAAAATCTAAAAGGGCTGTTAGGTACGTTTATGATTACAACGTTCATGATTGGCATGATTGTCATGATGGTTAAGTTATTATATAGAAGACTAAGAGAATCGGAAGCCATTCAAGAGGAATGGCGTAAGAGTTTTCTTAATAAAAGCTATAACGTAATAAATGATGCATTTCTCATTAGAAGTATTGGGACTCAGATAATGATTTTACTAGGGAGTTTAATTGTAATTATCTCAGTAACGGTCCTATCTTTTATCCAGAGGCCTACGCCTTTCATTTTGCTAGGAATATGTTTTATCCTAGTGGGACTAGGAGCCGTATATTTACTCTTAAAACGCATCGGTTACTTGAATCAAATTATGGTAAGCACAAAGGAAATGACAGCTGGTAACTTGGAAGTGACCATCCCTGTTGATGAAGGTTACAGCCCGCTATCGTCATTTGCAGCTGATATTAATACACTCAAGTCAGGTGTAATCACCTCTCGAAATGAGCAGTTAAAAAGTGAGCGGTTAAAGACGGAATTGATTACAAACGTTAGTCACGACCTCCGTACTCCATTAACTTCACTTATTGCTTATACCGAATTGCTGAAAAAACCAAATCTAGATGAAGGAGAGAGAAACTCCTATATCGATGTGATTGATCGCAAATCGAAGAAATTAAAAGTATTGATTGAAGACCTTTTTGAGGTTTCCAAGATGGTCAGCGGAAATATGGAATTAAACAAAGCACAAGTGGACCTCTCTCAATTACTAGAGCAAGCATTAGCGGAACATGAAGAACAAATTATGGACACCCATTTAATTTTTCGTGTCAGCAAACCAGATGTTCCGCTTACGACTTATGTGGATGGACAAAAGCTATGGCGGGTGTTTGATAATTTAATCGAAAACATTCTTAAATATGCCTTAGAAGGTACACGAGTGTTTATTGCTTTAAAAGAAGAAAACGGAAGAGCGATGATTAGTTTTAAGAATGTGACGAAGTATGAATTAAGCGAAAACATCGAGGAGTTATTTGAACGGTTCAAACGAGGAGATACCTCTCGTCATACAGATGGCTCCGGCCTAGGTTTAGCCATTGCAAAGTCTATCGTCGACCTTCATGAAGGAATGATGGAAATCGAGGTGGACGGAGATTTGTTTAAAGTGACCATCAAGCTGTAGGCATGAATCGTGGTTCCGAATCTTATACATAGGTATAGAGGTGAGGAACATGAATGTTCAAATGGAAAAAGCTACCCTGTTAGCCGAGCAGTTAAAAAGCTTCATTGATTTAGTGTATAGAAGCTATAATAAGGAAACACATTTCGAGTTTCATCATGACAAGGTGTATCGGTTAAAGTCACTGGTGGATGAGTATCGGTTTAACATTATCTCAGAGGAACTGTTAAGGGTGAATAAATTTGTTTGGGATGAAAAAGTCACGCCAGTGCTAGTCGACCGTGTGAAAGAGAAATTGGTTACCATTGATGAATATGTGGAAAGCAACTATCAGGATTTGTATTTGTTTTCGGTGAGGCTGTCGAATATTAAATCTTTACTTGCCACATTTTAACCCAGGTCTGAGATTGGATCTGGGTTTTTTATATATGGCCAAATTCATAGCTATTCCACTAATAGTTCTAATATTCTAAAAAATAACTAGGATTAAAGGATTAATTTCTTTTCAAAAAGCCCTATTTTATGCGATAATTTTAATTATAAAGAACTATATAGGGTTAAAAACCAGGGGGGGATCTTATGAATTGGACAATCAGGAAAAAATTAATCAGCGGTTTCTCAATTATTTTAATTTTGTTAGTTTTAGTAGGAGGATTCGGAACTTTCCAGCTTGCTAACGTCAATGAAGGTTACAAAGCTTTGTTTGACGATCGAGTTTCGAAACTCATGTTAGTGAAGGATTTAAAACAAGAAATGACCAATCAAACCTTAGCTGTTCGTGGATATGTTATATCCAATGATGAGTCTCACTTAAAGAACTACGAAGAGGCTAATAACCAATTTATTAATAAACTAGATGAATTGAAAGCGGTTACGACTGCGGAGAGACCAAAGCAATTAGTCGAGTACCTTTACATACTTCATCAAAAATTCAGTGATGTCATGGGACAAGCCATTAGTTTTAAAAAAGTAGGAAATGAAGATGGCTATGCCATGGTGATGAATACAAGTGCGAATGAAGTGAGTGCAGCTTTTAATGAGACGATTGAGGAACTGATTACTTATCAAGTAAGCCATATGGAAACTGGAATAGAGTCTACAACAAGTGAAGTCATTCAAACAGGGAACATCTCTCTTATCATCGTAATTGTTTCATTAGTGCTAGGAGTAGTCATTGCGTTCATGATTAGTCGTCAAATCACCCTTCCAGTGCAAACGGTTGTACAAGCAATGAAAGAAGTGGCATCTGGAAATTTATCCGTCTCAAGAGTAAATGTCAAGACAAAAGATGAGATTCGCCAACTAGGGGATGCTTTTAATCAAATGACAACTGATTTAAGAAGTGTCGTATCAGAAGTTCGATCGTCTGCATCATCAGTGGCAGCAAGTAGCGAACAATTAACCGCTAGTGCGGAGGAAAGCAGCAGCTCAAGCGAGGAAATTGCACAGTTAATCCAACAAAATGCAGAAGGAACCGAACAACAACTTCGACTCTTTTCAGAAATCAAAACGTCAATGGAAGAGATGGCATCTGGAATGGATCAAATGACTCAAAATAGTGAGGACATGCTTCATTCGACGGAATCAGCAAACTTAATCACGAAAGAGGGAGCTGAATCCATAACCAATGTTGTAAATCAGATGACTAAAATCAATGAATCTGTTCATTCAACTGCTGATACTGTCCGTGAGTTAGGAAATCAATCAAAAGAAATCCAAAATATTGTTGGCTTTATCACTCAAATTGCGGAACAAACGAATCTTTTAGCTTTGAACGCGGCCATTGAAGCAGCACGTGCTGGAGAGCATGGAAAAGGGTTTGCGGTTGTTGCGGATGAGGTCCGAAAATTGGCTGAAGAATCTAGAAAATCAGCTGAACAAATCACGGGGATGATTCATAAGATTCAGGAAGAAACAACGAAAGCCGTCACTTCTATGGAAGAGCAAAATCAAGTGGTTGAAGAAGGCTTGCAATTTACAAATAAAGCTCATTCATCCTTTGAACAAATTGAAAATTCCATTGATGTTGTTGCCCGAAAAGTGGAAGAAGTATCCTCATCCATCGAAGAGCTGCACGCTCTAAGTGGACAAATGGTACAAGCAATTGAACATGTACAATCGATTGCTGAAGCGGGCGTCGCATCCTCCCAACAAGTAAGTGCAGGAACACAAGAAAATGTAGCAACGATAGAAGAAGTAACCGCAAGTGCACAAAGCTTGTCTCAATTAGCGGTAAACCTGCAAGAATTGGTTGCTAGGTTTAAAGTTTAATAGATTTGAGAAGAAAACCTAGTCGGAATGGCTAGGTTTTTTGCTTTTGAAAAGCTTTTTTAAATAAAAATTTGAATCTATAACAGATTGATAGCTTACTAGGCAAAATGGCCAAATAAACCTTCTACATGAAATCATTTCGCTCTCTCAGGTCCCCAAAAAACAGGTATAATAAAAACAAAAAACACAGGAGGTCAAGTGATACAATGGATAAACTACTATACATCAACGGCGAATGGACTGGTTCAGAACTAGAAAAAATCAATATCACCAATCCAGCCTCAGGGGAAATCGTGGGGACGGTTCCAAACGGAGGGGCAACGGAAACGAAGCAAGCGATTGAAGCCGCTCATCAAGCATATCTCAAATGGTCTAAGTTAACCGCCTATGAACGCTGTGATTTATTAGAACGTTACTATGACTTAGTGTTAGAAAACGAAGATGAGTTAGCGAGAGTGTTAACGTTAGAAATGGGAAAACCCCTTCATGAAGCAAAAGGAGAAATTAAATACGCTGCCTCCTTTTTAAAATGGTTTGCAGAAGAAGGGAAACGAGTGTATGGACGCACCGTACCAAGTCAGCATGGGGACAAGAGATTACAGGTAATTAAAAAGGCCGTTGGAGTGGTAGGAGCGATTACTCCATGGAATTTCCCTGCCGCCATGATTACAAGAAAACTAGGGCCAGCCCTTGCAAGCGGTTGTTCTATTGTCATTAAACCAGCAAAACAAACTCCGTTAACAGCCGTCTTTCTAGTAGAATTAGCGGAAAAAGCGGGTATTCCAAAGGGTGTTGTCAATTTAGTGACAGGAAATGCGTCGAAAATCGGAGATGAGCTTTTAAGCAATCCACTCGTGAAAAAAATTACTTTTACTGGCTCAACAGAAATTGGCCGAGTGTTAATGGAAAAAGGGGCTAAGCACATCAAGAATTTATCCCTCGAACTTGGAGGACATGCGCCAATTATCGTACTCGATGATGCAGACCTTGATCTAGCTGTAAAAGGAACCATGGCTTCTAAATTCCGTAATGCGGGTCAAACTTGTATTTGTGGAAATCGAATTTACGTTCAAGAGAACATTTACGAAGAGTTTATCACACGTTTTGTTGAAGAAGCGAGCAAGTTGAAGGTTGGAAATGGCTTGGATGAAGGGACAGATATTGGTCCGATCATTGACAAAAACGGCTATCAAAAAGTTGAAGAGCATGTCCAAGATGCGTTAAGCAAAGGGGCGACTTGTGTTTTAGGAGGGGAAGGAACTCCGAAAAATGGAGCTTATTTTTACCCGCCGACCGTATTAAAAGATGTGAATTCAACTATGTTAGTGATGCATGAGGAAACGTTCGGTCCTGTTGCTCCCATTCAAAAATTTACAACGGATGAAGATGCGGTTGAATTAGCTAACCAGTCACCTTATGGACTCGCAGCTTATGTTTTCTCAGAGAGCAATAGAAGGGGCACAAAAGTTGTAGAAGCGTTAGATTATGGAATTATTGGCTGGAATGACGGTGCTCCATCAACTGCACAAGCCCCATTTGGTGGAATGAAAGAAAGTGGAATGGGCCGTGAAGGTGGTATAGAGGGATTGGAAGAGTATTTAGAAACAAAGTATGTTTCCATAGGTGTATAAAGTTTGCAGCATTTCAGCAAAATGAGCATACACTATAAAAAAAGTTCTTGACTTCCTAAAAATACTAATTTAATATCAATAAATAACATTCATATGGTAAAAAATGCATGGATAAGGACATGAATCATCCTTAATTTTCTTTACTAGAGAACAGGGTCATAGGCTGGGAGCCCTGAAGAAAAGAGAATGATTTACCACCTTTGAGCAGTTATGGGGAAAGAATATATTCAAGTAACCATAACCGGGAGAACCGTTAACTTTTTTAGAGCGTAATGTTACTTTCATACATTACGGAACTAGGGTGGAACCACGACCGCACTCGTCCCTTTTATGAGGATGAGTGCGTTTTTTTATGGGCTTTTTCTAAAACATAGATGATTCTAACTTCAAAGATTACCTAAAATAAATTTGCTCTATAAAGATTTTTTAAATTTGTTTTAGAAAAAGCCAAGTGTCTACATTTGTAGCACTTACTTACAACACAGGGTAAAAATCGGCTTTAAGATTTTTACAAAGACAACAATCATGATCGAAATAGGTTTATGGAACAAATTAATACGATAGAGCGTTGAAGAGGACATGAATGATTTTCCTATTTCTTTATCAGAGAACAGGGTCATAGGCTGAGAGCCCTGAAGAAAAGAAAGTCATTTACCACCTCCGAGCTATTATGGGGAACGAGAAGATCAAGTATCCATAATCGGGAAACCGTTAACTTTTTGAGCGTAATGTCACTTACATGCATTACGGAATTAGGGTGGAATCACGACCACACTCGTCCCTTAACTAGGGATGGGTGTGGTCGTTTTTTTATATAAAAAATCATTTTAAGGAGGAAACAAACATGTCAGTAGAAATGAATCACAGAAAGTTAGGTCAGCAATTAGAGCTATTTGCATCAATGGAGGAGGCTCCTGGAATGCCATTCTTTTTACCAAATGGGATGGTGTTGAGAAATGAGTTAGAGTCGTATTGGAAAAGGAAGCATCAGCTTGCGGGTTACCAGGAAATTAAAACTCCGTTTATGATGAAGCAAGAGCTATGGGAGCAGTCAGGGCACTGGGATCATTATCATGAGAATATGTATTTTTCTAATGTGGATGAGCAAAATTACGCCATTAAGCCGATGAACTGCCCTGGGGCGATCTTAATTTTTAACAGTAAAAGAAGAAGTTATCGCGAGTTACCGGTTCGATATGCAGAATTAGGTTTAGTTCACCGCCATGAATTATCCGGTTCACTAAATGGCTTATTGAGAGTACGTTCCTTCACTCAAGATGACGCGCATTTGTTTGTTAGAGAGGATCAAATCGAATCAGAGATTGATAAGATATTGGATTTAATTCATGAAGTTTATTCTAAGTTTGGATTTAGTTATAAGGTGGAGCTTTCTACTCGTCCGGTAAAGTTTATAGGATCACCTGAAAAATGGGAACAGGCTGAAAAGGCGCTCGAATCTGTTTTACAGAAAAAAGACTTTAACTATCAGGTTAATGAAGGAGACGGGGCGTTTTACGGGCCAAAAATTGATTTTCATATCCTCGATTCCCTTGGTCGCAGCTGGCAATGCGGTACAGTTCAACTAGATTTTCAAATGCCGGAAAAGTTTGATTGTCAGTATATTGGTGAGGACAACAAACCCCTTCGCCCAATCATGATTCACCGAGCGATTTATGGTTCACTAGAAAGGTTTATGGCCATCTTAATTGAACACGTAGCTGGAGAGTTTCCCCTTTGGTTAGCACCTATTCAGGCAAAAATATTACCGATTTCTGACGCACATCTTGAATATGCATATGAAGTTCAAGGACAGCTCCAAGCATTAGGATTCCGAGTTGAGGTAGACAACAGGGTGGAAAAAATTGGTTTGAAAATTAGAGAAGTTGAATTACAAAAGGTGCCATATGCATTTGTCGTTGGTGATAAAGAAGTAGAGAAAGGAATGCTTGCTGTAAGAAAACGTAAGGAAGGGAATATCGGAGAAATGAGTCTAGAACAAATCATCAATAAATTTGAAAAAGAAAGAGGGTCATACTAAATTGGACACCACCACCGACACCAGACTTTTAACACTTATATTATATAGAAGGAAAGGGTACAAGTTGAACATATTTCACAACGTACCCTTTTCCCCCATAATCCTTCAAACAAAATCGGTCCTACATCCCATCATATAAATGAAAATCTCCAAAACTAAAAATAATGAAGTATCGTCCCATTTTACTGTTTTAAAGTTATAGTTATCACTCATATAATGTTATAATTTCTTTAAATAGAGGCTCTTTTTAAATTTATTGTAAGACGCATGATTACAGAGTTTCAAAGTTTGTTATTTTTAGAAATAGCCTTTTTACCTAAATAGGAACATTCATAAACGATTACTATAACCGTTATGGTGAAAATAGCAAAGGGTAGGGGAAACAAAATGTCAGAAATCCAAGAGCTGCAAGAGGAAGTTATAGCGCTAAAAGAGGAGATCAATCAGTATAAAAAAATCATTGAATCTATGTCCGTCCCAGTGATTCCATCCATTCTTCCTGAGACAGCATTATTACCCATTACGGGGCAGTTGTTGCCTGATAGATTAGAGTTAATTACTACTAAAATTTCACAAAGAGTTTATGATGACGAAATTAACACGATCATTATTGACTTTAGTGGAATAGGTAAAAGTGAAATCGGGGAATTAGAAGTTTTAGGAGAGTTTATATCAAAGCTTTCCCATACGTTGAACTTACTAGGGGTAGAAGTTCTTTTTGTTGGATTTAGACCAGAAGTGACAAATGAAATTGTAAAATCGCAGATGAATGCTGCAAAGGAACTGAAAACGTTCTTAACATTCAGGGCAGCTCTTCAGTATTTAATGAAGGTGAAGGGATTAAAGTTAGTTAGTGAAACCGAGGGAATTGTCGAATAAATTTTTAAAAACCCTTGCTTCTATTTAGTGGCAGGGGTTTTAATTTAGTATGGCTTAGTATGTAAATATACATAAATCGACAATAATTTTATTATGTAAACAAGGTGGAATTTATAATAAATCCACCATAGGGTAATATGATTAAATTTTAGCTGTTTAGTTTTAAAAGAGATGATATAATGTAGGGAAAAAGTTGTCGGATTGGGGGAGATACTGTGGAAGAAACACTAAAACATATCTTACATGGACTGAAAAACATACAATCAGACATAAGTGGATTCAAACAAGGCCAACTAGAAATGCGCACGGATATAAGTGATTTAAAACAAGGCCAACTAGAAATGCGCACGGATATAAGTGATTTAAAACAAGGCCAACTAGAAATGCGCACGGATATAAGTGATTTAAAACAAGGCCAACTAGAAATGCACACGGATATAAGTGATTTAAAACAAGGTCAACAAGAAATGCGTACGGATATAAGTGATTTAAAACAAGGTCAACTAGAAATGCGCACGGATATAAGTGATTTAAAACAAGTCCAACTAGAAATGCGCACGGATATAAGTGATTTAAAACAAGGCCAACAAGAAATGCGCACGGATATAAGTGATTTAAAACAAGGCCAACTAGAAATGCGTACAGACATAAGTGATTTAAAACAAGGTCAACAAGAAATGCGTTCTGATATAACTGAGTTAAAAGAAGGACAGAATAGACTGGAAATGGGTCTTGAAAAGTTACAGAAGAACCTAGTAACAAGCTTAGGAGAATATACTGATAGAATAGTCGAATATGTAGAAACAAGACAGAAGTATTAAACAAGAGAGTATATAAGTTAGAATCAAAAGTTGAACATTTGAATAGACAGTAAGGTGTAGAATGTATTTTTAAAAATCAACTTTATAAGGACTTTTTTTCTAATCTAAGGGGGCGCTAAAGTGCTCTCTTTTTTGTTGTTTAGGAAACTATATATTTCTCGCTTTGTGAATAACTCATTTATATTGATTGTCCACGTCCAGCTCCAGCGCCTAGCCCCTCGAGGTCAAATAACCTTCAACCCTAAAAGTCGAAAGGCAGACTTTTAGGGTTGAAGAACATTTGCTTGTCGGGGCTGACCGAGGCGCTTGCGCTTTTGTCCTTGGTTTGAGAAAATCTATCTAATTACGAAATAGTTTTACTAAAATTAGAGTTCTATTATTTTACAATTATCGGATAATTGTCTAAGCTTAAACTAGCACCTACTAATAATAGTACATGATGATTTTAATAGGGAGGTTTTTAGATGATTTATGTCGTTCGTCACGGTCAAACGGATTTTAACAAAGAGGGCAGAATCCAAGGAAGAAAGGGTCTTCCTTTAAATGAAACGGGTATTAAGCAAGCCGAACTACTAAGAGAAAATCTTCAACATATTCAATTTGATTATGTATTTTCTTCACCTCAGGAAAGAGCGATACAAACAGCAGAATTTGCTACGGGTATGAAGGCCGTTATTGATCCTAGGATTAATGTTTTTGATTTGGGGGAAGCAGATGGATTGAAAAAGGAAGAAGTGAAACTCGCTGGTGTTACTCCGGATCCAAGTGTTTATCGTGGGGTAGAGGATGTTCACGTGTATTTAAATCGAGTTTTTGAATTTATGCGCGAGCTTGAAGCAGAGCACGGCGAAAAAGAGGTGAATATTTTAATTTCTGGACACGGATGTACGACGGGATCTATTGGAGCTTATTTTAATGGTGTCCCAGAAGATGGAAATATTACGATCTATTCCTCTAAAAATGGAGAACATAAGGTTTATGATTTTAAAAAGGCAAATGTGTAACTAACCTACATGCAATGAAACCTTTTCTATTGGGAGAGGTTTCTTTCTTTATAATTGCATATTGAAACCAGTAGCTGTATATGAGGTCATTTCATATTTAAGAAATATGTGATTTGTGACTTTTTACTAATTTCGTTATGATAGTAGGACATTATTTTTACTGTCATGAAGAAGGTGTAGATGTTGTTACGTTTTATCGGAATTACTTATCAAAATGAAATAGAGACTCACGCTACTTTTAATCCTACCCATTTATCAAGGTATAAATGGTTCTGGGCTGATTTTAATGAACCTACTGACGAGGAAATCAATCACCTAACCGATACTTTTCACTTTCATCCGTTAGCCATTGAAGACTGTGTACAAAGACTTCAACGTCCGAAATTAGATTATTATGATGATCATACATTTTATGTGACCCACATTGTTCGTGAAGCAGAGGATGAAATGGTAAAAGAAGAGCTGAACTTCTTTATAGGGGAACGTTTTGTCGTCACTTTCCATCATATGCCGGCAAAGGAAGTTACACAAGTATGGGAACGTTTATTGACTCAAACCAATGTAGAGAAATGGGACACTTTTTATGTGTTTTATCAAATTCTCGATAAAATTGTAGATAATTATTTTCCGTTGCTTTATAAAATTGAGGATGAACTAGACAAGATAGAAGACAATACGCAAAACAAATCCATGAATCAGCTGATGACAGAGCTGTTTGATACAAGATACAAACTATTAAATTTAAGACATACCGTAAATCCAATGCGTGATTTGCTTTACCGTATGTTAAATTCTCATCACTTAAGCGGCATTAGAGAGAGAAGAGAGTATTTTTCAGACATTTATGACCATTTGTTAAAGCTATCTGAAATGGTAATGTCTAATCGGGAGGTAACGGCAGACATTCGGGACAGTTATCTCTCATTAAACTCTCATCAAACGAATAATGTCATGAAAGTCCTAACCATTATTACCTCCATCTTTGCTCCGTTAACCTTTATTGCAGGAATATATGGAATGAACTTTGAAAATATGCCCGAACTAACTTGGGAGTATGGGTATTTTCTTATATTAGGAACTATGGGAGCTATGGGAGTTGTGATGTTTCTTTGGTTTAAAAGAAAAGGCTGGTTTAAATAACGTTTTATGTTGGCCACAATCGATTGTCTTTGTGGCTTCTATTTTCTATTGAAAAAGAGGTCGAAATATATGGAACTTAAAAATAAACTAAAAGAAGTCATCCATTTGTCCAAAGTAGAAATAGACGACCAAGTGATAAACGACACCATTGAAGATATGTTGGTTCATATAGGGGAGCTAGACCCAGAGTTAAGGGATCAACTGATTTATTCTACCTTTGCCAAGTGGATAAGCGAGGATTTTCTAACCAATCATCAACTTCAGTACATATTAGAAACCTGTCTTGATCAGAAACATTTATTTTATAACATTGGAAAACTAAATGATGATGCAGTATTTACTCGTTCTTTTTCCTCATTAGTAATTGCGAGCGTGTTAGAAAAAGATAGAGAACTAAGATTTCTGCATGATGATATGCTTCTTCAGGTCTTTAATGATAGTATCACTTATTTGCATGCTGAAGAAGATGTTAGGGGATATGTTGAGGGGAAGGGTTGGGCTCATAGTATCGCTCACGGTGCTGACTTACTTGCCGCTTGTGTCCTACATCCTCTGTTTACAAATGATCTCTATGAAAGTATATTGGCAAGTGTAAGTAGCTGCTTATTTAAAGAAGGAGTTCCCTACGTGGATGATGAAGATGAAAGACTAATAGCTGTTATTGAGGCTTTAATGGAAAAAGGGATAGAAGAGCAGTTATTGGAGCAATGGCTTGAAAAAATATTTGCTCAATTAGAAGAAGTTCATCAAACAGAGCACTACTCTCTTGAATTTTACCGTACAAAAACAAATGTGTTGAATTTTACGAAGACTTTATATTTTACGTTATTATTGAACAATTTAGGAGAAAATGTAAGGGGGTTGATTGAAGGATATATGATGAAGTGGTATAAAGAGGCGAAATTTGAATCTCTTTAACCTCGAAACTGCGATTATCAAGACTATCTATTTGTTATTAAAGATAACGAGCAAGTCAATTCTGTCATTAAGAGTATTGTCCATATTTCTAATAGTTTAGATTAGTTCTAGGTTTATATTAAGTAAGACCTGCTAGGGAGGAATAGTTGTTGTCAAACCAAGAGAAAGAAGTACCTCTAAAAGGAGGGAATGTCTCAAACGTTTATCGATCAGGAAATACAGTTCGACGGGAAACGAAACCAGAGAGTACCAAAATTCACATGTTATTAAAGCATTTGGAAGATAAAGGTTTCCAATATGCCCCTAAGTTTTTAGGAATCGATGAAAAAGGCAGAGAAATTCTTTCATTCATTGAGGGAGAAGCTGGAAATTACCCTTTAAAAGAATACATGTGGTCTAATGATACTCTAGCACATATAGCGAAGATGCTTCGACTGTATCATGATTCGGTGAGTGATTTTCCAGTTGATGACAGTTGGCAGCCAATTGATTACACCCCCCAGCCATTTGAGGTAATATGCCATAATGACTTTGCGATATACAACATTATTTTTCATCATAAGAAACCTGTAGGGGTAGTTGATTTTGATGTAGCGGGCCCAGGTCCTAGACTTTGGGACATCGCTTATACTCTTTATACATGTGTCCCCTTGAGTCGATTTTATCTTTCTGAATCAGGGGAGAAAGTCCATTATCATTCACTAATGCATGCGGAACTTATTAAGCAAAGAATTCGATTGTTTTTTGAATCCTATGGTGAGGGGCTAGACGGAGATTTTCTGGAGATGGTATTGTTACGATTAGAAGGGTTATGTCAGACAATTAAAAGAAAAGCGAAGGAAGGCAATTCTGCTTTTCAAAGAATGATAGATGAAGGACATCTTGAGCATTATCAAAAAGATATTCTATTCATCCGTAAACATGGAAAAGAGTGGGTTTAAGACAATGAATTCAGTCTTTTTTTAACGAACTATAAAAGAAGTTATCTCTGAAAATCGTTTTACCGGAATAAAAAGGAGTTCTTGAATTGAAAAAAAGGATAAACTTTTGGTCATTTATATTCTCTATCGTTTGCATTTTATTATTTGTGATTATTTCCATTATAGGTCCTATACATTACTCCATTATGGGTTTCAACCCTTTAACTTTGGTCTTATGTATAACATTGATCACTTTCTTTTTAGGCTTAATAGGATTCTCGGGTATTCATGATTGGAAGGGAATGACAAGGAGTTTTGTTACTATAACTCTTACTCTCGGATTATCTGCATTTTTGTCTTTCGTTATTTTTTTTGGAAACTTATTAAAATAAAATTAAAGTGGTTAAAGTTTGAAATTAACTTGTTAATTGAAAAGGAATGACACATTGCAAAGAGAGCTACATTTTGTATTAAAAGCCCTTCCAAATGGAGGGGCTATGATAAATGTAAAAATAGTTTACTAGAATACTTTTACTTTATGACCTAGGCTATTGTAATCAATATAACTTTCTATCAGTTTAAAATGCTCCACAACGATAAGTGTATTTTCGTCTAAAATAATCCCATCATTTAGTAAGTCCTTCTCCCAACTAAAGATGTGATCCTTTATGTATTCATCCAAAGTTGAATTTTCTCCTCGCGCAATTTTTTCACCTATTTCACCTTTAATATCACCAAATTTGATATCATAAACTTCTGTAATTAAGATTTTACAAGCAAGCTGCCCTAATTTAGTGAAAACTTGAATCTCGTCACCGACTTCACCTACATCCTCTGATGATGAACACCAAACTTTAGGTGTACATGTTGCAGTTTTCAAGCCAAGCATACATTCGACCAGTAACCTCTCATCCTTTTCATCTCTACCCCAAAATGTCAATTTTTTCATTGCATTGCTCCTATTGTGTAGTATTATTTAAATTAATTCATGTTAATTCCAACTAAGTTTTGTATCAGATAATAGTTATATTCTCTAGTGGGATGTTTTTTCCTTTATTGTGGCATCCCGAAAATGGTGATGAAGAACAAACCGATTACATAATGACAAGAAAGCTCATTTGACCTTTGACGGTATCAAATGGCTGTGGCTTCAGCAAAAATTGACTGACCGTGGTTAATATGCCACTAAATCTTCAACTAGGAGTGATCAAATATGACAAAGAAAAATAAAGAGCTAACAGAAGAACAACGTGAAAATCTACTTACAACGTTGAAAACCCGTTTTGAGAAAAATATGAACCGACATGATGGTCTTGAATGGGGTAAAGTACAAGCTAAGCTTGAAGGTAATATGGAAAAACTATGGTCATTAAATGAAATGGAAGAAACAGGCGGTGAACCTGATGTGGTTCGCTACGATGAGACGATGGACGAATACATTTTCTATGATTGTTCAGCGGAAAGTCCTAAAGGTCGCAGAAGTGTCTGTTTCGATCGTGAAGCGCTAGAGTCAAGAAAAAAACACAAGCCAGAAAATAATGCTATTGATATGGCAACTGCCATGGGTATTGAGCTTTTAACGGAAGAACAATACCGTGAGCTACAGAAACTAGGTAGTTTTGATACGAAAACATCGAGCTGGGTCCAAACACCAGGTCCTATTAGAAAGCTTGGTGGAGCTCTCTTTTGTGATCGCCGATACGACACCGTCTTTGTGTACCATAATGGAGCTGATTCCTACTATGGTGCTAGGGGTTTTCGAGGATCGCTTAAAGTGTAAAAGATTGTACAGTTAGGAGAATGGACACTAATCCTTTGTGGTTAGTGTCTATTTCTGTAGGGATATATTTAATTATATGTCTTTGTGGAACTGGAGGTACAGGATAATTAGAGAAGAAACTATTTTCAATGTCATTCGTATTACAAGTAGAATAAAGTTTTGAGGAGGATATTCAATGAAGCAGTTTGAGTACAAAGTGGAAAACATTCAAATTCAATTGAAGAACGGTATTGATTTCAATATAGCAATGTCTGAGAAGCTAAATTCCCTTGGAAAAGAAGGTTGGGAATTGTCAGGTGTAAATGGAACTGTTTTTTATTTCAAGAGAGAAATTTCTTAGTCTATGTGGCCTATATTTAAAGAAACAAATATTAATGCTTATGTTCATGAATGAACTAGCAAAAATTGAAACGTTTGGAGGAAATAAATATGAATGAAGGATTAGTAATAGGAACTGTTTTTCTTGTAGCAGGGATAATTTTATTCTTATTTCCACCAAAGCAGATTAATCACATATATGGATATAGAACTTCAAATTCAATGAGAAATAAGGAGAATTGGCAAAAAGCAAATAGGTATTCCAGTATTCTATTAATGATATTTGGAATATTCCTATTACTATTTGCTTTAATTGTGAAGAGTATCATTTTTACATTAATCATGTTAAGTGTTTCAATTGCTCTTATTTTTATTTTAGTAGAAATGAAAATTTCCTAATACTTTGACGAGGCTAGAGTTACAGCCACACGATTTTATCATAAGGGAGAGTCTGTCTTTGAGAAACGAAAAAGAAATGTTTGAACTCATATTAGGGATTGCGGAAAAGGACGAACGCATTCGAGCTGTTTATATGAACGGTTCCAGAACGAATCCCAATGCTCCAAAAGATATGTTTCAGGATTACGATATCGTATTTGTCGTAACGGAAACAGCAACCTTTATAAAAGATAAAAATTGGATTCGTAATTTTGGAGATTTATTAATGCTTCAAGAGCCAGAAAAAATGGATAAGGAAATGGGTATGGATGTAGATTTGGATCGTTCATACGGGTATTTGATGCTATTAACTGACGGAAATCGAATTGATTTACATATAGAAACGAAAGATTCAATGATTGATGGATATAGAAGGGATAAACTTACAGTACCGTTAATGGATAAAGACCATATTCTACCCTCTATCCCATTACCCACAGATATTGATTACCATGTGAAAAAACCATCGGAAGCGATGTTTGTCAGTTGTACAAACAATTTTTGGTGGTGTTTACAAAACGTAGCTAAAGGAATTTGGAGAGACGAGTTACCATATGCAAAGTTAATGTTTGAATATAATACAAGAGTAGCTCTTGATCAAATGGTGTCATGGTGGATTGGGACTAAATATAACTTCCAAGTATCAACAGGAAAGTTAGGAAAATACTTTAAAAACCATCTTCCAGAATCATATTGGGAGATGTATCTGAAAACTTATTCCGATCACAACTATGAGAATTTTTGGGAGTCAATCTTTGTTACATGTGAATTATTTAGACTATTAGCGGTGGAAGTTGCCGATCATTTATCGTTCTCTTATCCATTCGAGGATGATCAGAACATGACAAATTATCTTACCCATGTAAGAAAATTACCTCCTAAGATTTATTAATACAACAGTACTTTTTCTAACAGTAAGAGTGTTTAAGTAGAAGAGAAGCACTTGTATTCCCTATCTCACTTTTTATCCTAGGCGTAATACTTCAAATGCTTAGAACATATTGAATGAAATAATATGGAAACGGTAACCCTAAAACCAAAATGCTGGAAAAGGAGTTTATTGATGACTACGGATAAGGGTTTAAATCCAATGGATGTTTTAAAGCCAATCAATTTAAGTTCAAAAGAATTAGATGAAAATCAACCCTTAACTACTGTTGAAATGGGTAAACTTTGGGCTACCTATATTGGAAATAGTATGTCCGGTCAACTCTTATCATATTTTCTACGACATTGCGAGAATGAATATGTTAGGACCTTATTGGAAAATGGAATAGCATTAAGTAAAGATTTCTTACAAAGGGTAGAAGTAATTTTTAAAAAGAATAATTTCCCTAGTCCTGCGGGATTCTCGAAAGATGATGTAAATCTTGATGCCCCACGTTTATTTGAAGATGAATTTTATGTTCACTATTTGAAATATGCTGCTAAGGCGGGTCTTAGTCTATATGCAATAGCCCTTCCATTAGTAATGAGAGAGGATATAAGGGAGTTTTTCGTTTATGTAAATCAATGTACGACTGTTTTGCTAGGGCAGATTAATAGCGTTTTAATTGATAAAAAATATAGTGTTAAGCCTCCTATTATTCCTACACCCGAAAAAGTTGATTTTATAAATAAACAAAGTTTTTTAACCGGTTGGTTTGGTGAAGTAAGACCATTACATGCATTGGAAATTGTACACCTTTACGATAACATTGAAAATAACGCGACAAGCAAGGCACTGTTATTAGGCTTTTATCAGACTGTTAAAGACGAAAAATTAAAAGCTTTGTTTAAACGAGGAATAGAAATGACTGATAAGACCTTAAAGCAATTAAGTGAAAAACTACATAAAGAGAACTTACTAACACCGTCATATATAGACCATTTGGTGACAACATCCCCCCAACCTCCTTTTTCGGATAAATTAATGTTATTTCATAAGGTGGACATGTTCTCTATGAAGGTAAGATCATTCGGGAATGCGATGGCTGTAAATGGTAGAAGAGATATTGCTTCTTTATATGGAAGGCTTATTATCGACGTGGGTCTTTTCGTTGATGATGCTACCAATATTCTTATTGATCATGGATGGATGGAATCACCACCAAAAGCGTTTGATAGAAGGTAAATGTAGAATAATTGTATCTAGATTAAAACACTTGTTTTCCTACTGATAGTATCAATGGGAAAATTATTATCTATAGACTAAAGAAACTACACATTAATTGTTAGACTGCTTTAACAAACGATGTGTAGTTTCTTTTTTTGTTTGATGAAATTTGAAAATGAATGAACTACTAGTGTAGGTTAGTTGAAAGTTTCTAATGGACCTTTCATCGATGTTGATCTACTAATATTTGATTGCCGTCTGGATCCTCAATGAAAAAGTGTGCTGGTCCACTGGTTGTTTCATCTGCTTCAGAAAGCATTTTTATTCCATTAGCCTTAAGATGCTTTTGAATCTCACGAACATCAGTAAACGATTCGAGATTTTGGGCATTTTCATTCCAACCAGGATTAAAAGTTAGAATGTTATTTTCAAACATTCCTTGGAATAATCCAATAATACAATTTTCATTCTTCATAATCAGCCAATTTTGAGTTATGTCTCCACCTAAATCCTGAAATCCTAGTTTTTCGTAGAACGCCTTGGAAACATGGATATCTTTTACGTTTAAACTTACAGAAAATGCACCTAGTTTCATTTGTTCATCTCCTATTTTTCTTTGGAAAATATTTTAGCCTAATTTTACTATATATGAGTGTTTTAAGACTAGCAACATTTTCCAAACATATTCTGTTTGAGCTACCACTCTGGTTAGTTAAAGGATAAGATGCTTCCAAAAGCGAAGGAGGATTTTGAGGGGGAGTATCATGCCTTAAAGTTTCAAGACTGCTATAATGACCACTATATTGCTTTATTCATTAATAATGGAGAGTGAAAATATGGAAAATAACGTTTTTGAACAATTGGCAAATAGATATGATACAGAAGAAAGAATGGAATTAGCTAGAATAATTGCTCAGGAAGTAAGAATAGAATTACAAAATAGTAAATCAAAATCATTAATGGATTACGGAAGTGGAACGGGTTTAGTTAGTCTAGAGTTATCAGACTTGGTTAATCATATTTTGTTGGTAGACTCTTCCAAACAAATGTTGGAGGTTGCGAAAGCTAAGATCGCTCACAAAGGAATTACTAATGCAGAAGTACTATATTCAGATTTTACTCAAAGAACATCTGAACTTAAGGCTGACATCATATTACTATCACTAGTCCTTCTTCATATTCCGGATACTAATAAAATTTTACGAGAATTGTTTAAGATATTAAATGATGGTGGCAAGCTACTGATTATTGATTTTGACAAAAACGATAAAATTAATCATCCAAAAGTTCATAACGGTTTCTTGCATGAAGAACTGACAAAAAGATTATCTGAAGTAGGATTTAAATCTACTGAAATAAGAACTTTCTATCACGGTGAAAGAATTTTTATGAATCAAGATGCATCCATGTTTATTTCGAGTAGTAAAAAGTAATATCTTTCAAAAGGGTTTTAGTATTTATAGCAAGAAATATACATTTAAGTAGCTCGATTTTTATCAAACAATATGCAATGCAGGTTGTAATGAAATAAAGAAAGCAGATACAGGTAGCTAAATAATTTGAAAGTAAAGGCGGGTTATAATGTATATTCCTAAATACTATAAGGTCACAAATGATGAGGAAGTTTGGGATTTTGTTCAGAAAAACTCTTTTGGCACGATTGTAACAGTAAAACAAGGGAAACCGATTGCCACTCACTTACCATTGGGAATAAAGAAACACGGGGAGGAATACTACCTCACTGGACATATGGCTTATGGGAATCCGCAGTGGAAAACATTTGAAAATAGTGATGATGTGCTTGTTATGTTTCAGGGACCGAACGCATATATTTCTTCCTCTTGGTATTCTCATGAAAATGTTCCAACTTGGAATTATCAGGCTGTACACATGTATGGAAAAGCAAGTATCGTAGAAAAAAATGAACTAATAGATGAATTAACAGGAATGTTGGAAAAATACGAACTATATCGTGAAAATGCTGTTTTATGGGATAAACTATCTCCTGAACTATTAGAAAATGAATTAAAAGGCATTGTAGGTTTTAAGATTAAAGTGGGAGAAATCCAAGCTGCTTATAAATTAAGTCAGAATCGAAATGAAAAGGATTACATGAACATTATTGATAAGTTAAAATATGAAGGAAATCCAAATTCTATTCAAGTCGCCAAACAGATGGAAAAGATATTAAAAAAGCGAAGGGACAACTAAGGTTTCCTGGAACAGTGTCATTTTTTTATAAGTTAATCAATGAAAGCTAGGAGTTAAATTAATGAATAATATATTCGAAATCGACTGTGGAGAGATTTTATTAAGAGAATTTAGAATAGAAGATGTTGATGCCATCTATGAAATTACTTCACAACCTGAAGTTTATGAATTTTTACCAGATTGGAAATCAACTAGAGAACAACGTTTAAACTGGGTAACTCATTATGAAATACCCTCAAACAAAGAGTTTTTAACCGCAATACCCAATATTGAAGAGCAAAATTACTTGAAACTAGGGATTATATTAAAGGAAACTGGTGAATTTATCGGCTTTTGCACGACAGGAATTAAAGAGGAGCTGCCTGCCCCAAATAGAGAAATTGCTTTTGCTATTTCAAAGCATTATAGGAATAAAGGGTACACAACAAAAGCAGTAAAAGGATTAATTAACTTTTTGTTCGATAAAACCAATGTAGAACTATTAAATACCATTGTCCTTATAGAAAATATAAGCTCCAATCGAGTGATTCAAAAATGTGGTTTTCAATTTGTCGGGGATATAGAAATTGAAGGTGAAAATTATCATCACTATACACTGCATAAGAATGAATGGAACAATAAGACAAATGGAATAGTTAAAAAAAATTGTTATTAGAGCAAAGTGGGGTAGATTATGGACAAGGTATTACAAGAGATTAGTCATTTGATAAAACGTGAAGATAAGAGAATGATCATTGGTATTTCGGGTCATGGTGCATCTGGAAAGACTACATTTGCTAATAATCTTATCGAAATTCTGGGAAATGAAAATATAAATTATATCAAATAAGACACCTATCTTATCGGCTCACACCTAAGGAAATATACCTCTATAGATTATGAGTACAATAATGAAATCCATCAGGATAAAATGACCGCTTGTCATCCTGCGGCACATAATGTATACGCTTTAGAGAGAGACATTCATATGATGAGGGATGGACTGGATTTTTACACGATAGGTACAAATTATACAAAGAGCAAGTTAATATCTTCAAAAAACAAGATTAATATTGTAGAAGGCATGAGCGTAGCCTTCACTAATCTTAATTTGTATGACCTTAAAGTGTATCTCTATACGGATGGAGAAACAGAGTTGATGAGAAGAAGTATACGCGATGTTTCTGAGAGAGGTACAGATATTAATTATTTAAGAAAATCTCATGAAGAACGAAGAATTCAATATGAATTATTTATGCATCCTTATCATCGAGATTTTGATATCATATTAAAAAATTCGAATGATACATATCATCTTGAAAAAGATTGCTTCCAAAAAATTTAATAAAGTATATGTAATAAGACAAACGGGGTGTAAAAAGTATTTGACATCTCGTTTGTCTTTTTTTTATAGTTAAGGTGTAAAAGATGTTTTACACCTTACAAAATACAAAGGTGGCTTAGTGAATGAAAAATAGAATAAAGGAATACAGAGAACAATTCGGGCTCTCACAAGGGAAACTAGCAGAGAAGTGTAATGTAAGTAGGCAGACTATTAACGCTATAGAAAACAATAAGTATGATCCCAGTCTGCAGTTAGCATTTGATATTGCAGGGACTTTAGGAGTTACTATGGAGGATTTATTTATATTAGAGAAGGAAGGGAAAAGGAATGGCTAAATCAAAAAAGATGACAGTAGGAATAGCTTTTATGGTTTTTATGTCGATTGCAGGATTTTCTTTATATAAATGGATCAGATTCGGTGTGATCGATGCTGGGTCCATCTTCTTCAGTTTTCTTGCATTAAGCTTTTTTTTTAATTTGCTTAATTGGGGGGACCATGAAGGCGGTGGTAAGAAAGATGAATTAGATAGACATATAGAAACGCAAAGTGCGAAAATAGGTTATTATGTACTAATGATTCTATCTGGTTTAATCTTATTTGTTTCAGAAGGAACGGGTGATTTTAATAAAATTGATAACTATCCACTGGTTTTTGTGGTAGGTCTAACTTTTATTACAGTTCCTATAACAGAATTCATTTATTCAAAAAAGTTTAAGTAATAAACGAATCTTCTATCAGAATACTGGAATATAGATAAAAATAATAGGTGGTGTGGATGGAGGGCTTGTAATGAATGAGAGAAGTCAAAAATGGAGTTCAACCAAAACTAAAACACAATACTTTGTGTTTATTGGGTTAGTGATTGGTGCAATCTTAGGATTAGTTACTTATTTGAAAAACTGGTTATAGATTGAAGAGCTTTTAGTAGTAAGGGATTGTGTGAGATTAAAAATAGGAATGGAGGTATAGGGATGCAACTTTTACTGATTTATTCATCATTTATCATTTTAGTTTTAGTTGGCGTGCTACATTTTTATTGGGTATTGGGTGGGAAATGGGGTATTCGAGCTGCGTTACCAGAAAAAATAGAGGGTGAAACGGTATTTAAACCGAGATGGATTGAAACTTTAATTGTTGCATTTGGCTTGATTGGTGTTGCCTTCATATTACTAGCACAGAACAATTTATTACCCTTCTTTACATCAAACTCCTTTACAAAATGGTCAAGTATCATTTTTACCTTCATTTTCTTACTTAGAGCAATGGGTGATTTCAAGTATTTAGGCTTCACGAAGAAGATTAAAAATACAAATTTCGCTAAGTACGATACACAACTTTATTCTCCTCTTTGCATATATCTAGGCATTACATTTCTATCTTCATGGTTATTTTAGTATTAAAAAATATAACGGTAGCTATTTTTCAAGAAGGTGTTTTTTCTTATTAAAAAAGTAACGTTAGGTAAGAGGATAAACGACTAGACGTACCGAACAATTAACTCATACATAATAGAAATGTGAGGTTTTAAAATGACTGAGTTAAAAAATCGTTTATATGAATTTACTAAAATGCATGATGAATTTATCAGTGATTGGAACCATGCAATGAGCTCAGGTGATACAACCTCAGTAGATAGAATGACAGAAGATTATTACGTAGCTTTTTTTAACAGTGGAAACGAAAAACCTGTTTTTTTCACTAAGCAAGAAGCTATAAGTGGTATGGAGCAATCGGTTAATCACTTTTTAGGTGCAAATAAAAGGTTTGAAAATAGAGTCATTCGTCTAAGGAATAATGAAAATGCAGTAGTGTTCTATGAACAGTTGATCGTAAAAGATGAGGAAGTGTTAGCTCGATTATTTACGATTGAAAATTGGAACTTCATTAACGAAAAATGGATGATTGTAAGGGAAACAGAAGAACCGATTCATTAGTCCTTTCCGATTTTAACTAATCAATGAAGGAGTTGAAGATCACGTGGAGATCGACAGCTCTTTTTTCTTTATCAACTAACGAACCAAGTTAATGAAAGAAGGAGGTTATTAGAAAGGGTAGAGGTTGACAATTGTTGAAATATTTGAAAAAATCGAGATAACTTATAAAATGGATTGATATTAGGGAGAAATATAATGACTTGTGAACTAAATGCAGCGGAAATACTTGAAAGAATTACAGATGGTTTTTTTTCAATTGATAATGACTGGAATTTTACTTATATAAATAATGCGGCTTCTAATCTATTATTTCGGAGTCGGGAAGATTTAATTGGTAAGAATATATGGATTGAATTCCCGGAAGCAGTAGAATTAATCTTCTACAAAATGTATCATAAGGCTATGTCCGAGCAAGTTTCGGTAACATTTGATACCTATTTTCCCCCTTTAAAAACATGGTTTGATGTTAGAGCATACCCTTCGCAGAACGGACTCTCCGTTTTTTTTCAAGATATCACAGCTAGAAAACAACTGGTATTAAAAAACGAACAACATTATAAATCACTGTTCGAAAATCATCCAGATGCAGTCTTTTCCTTTGACCTTGATGGTAAATATTTAAGTGTGAATTCCGCGATGGAGGATTTACTAGGTTATACATCAAACGAATTCTTAAACCTGTCTTATGTGCCATTAGTAGAGGAAAAACATATAGAACAAACGAATCAATATTTTAATATTGCGGCAACAGGGTTAACTCAAACATATGAAACAGTTGCATTACATAAAAGTGGAAAACATGTTCCCGTAAGTGTGACTAATATACCAATAGTTGTAGATAAAGAGATTGTTGGTGTATATGGGATTGCTAAGAATCTGAGTAGGCAGAAAGAGTCTGATGAAATGCTCATTCGCTCGGAAAAATTGACAGTAGTGGGAGAATTGTCTGCTTCTATTGCTCATGAAATTAGAAACCCATTGACTTCTCTTAAAGGGTTCATGCAGTTATTAAGAGGCTCTGTAAATAGTTTACCTCAATATTTTGATATAATGACCGATGAAATTTCAAGGATTGAATCTATCACGAGTGAACTATTACTGCATGCAAAACCACAAGCTCATAATTTTAAGGATGAGGATATACATAGTATTTTGATGCAAGTTGTTACCTTACTTAATTCACAAGCTTTAATGAATAATGTAAATATTATTGTCAAGGACGAAATACATCCAATTATTCGTTGTATTAGCAATCAAATAAAACAGGTATTAATAAATGTAGTGAAAAATGCAATTGAATCCATGCCAAATGGAGGAGAGTTGAACATTCATATTGACCAAACATCCGAACACGAAATTTCCATTCAAATCGTTGATGAGGGGTGTGGGATCCCAGATGAGTTTTTAAGCAATGTAGGATTACCATTTTATACAACCAAGGAAAAAGGAACAGGACTTGGAATGTTAACTACATTAAAAATTATTGAAGCTCATGGGGGAAAAATGGATATTGTTAGTGAGGTTGGAAAAGGGACTGAGATTACCGTTTTCCTACCAGTTAGTTAACTAAATGAAAATGCCCATGCATCTTGTAAGGGCATTTATTTATTTTGGAATACATTCGTGAAGGGAGAAATTATGATGTTGTTTCATAATGAGAATATATTAGTTCGTAAATTAGAAAAAGAAGATAATGTTCTGTTAGCAAAATGGCTATCAGACCCGTCAGTTCTTGAGTTTTATGAAGGTAGGGATAATCCTTTTGATATTAACAAAGTGAATGAAGTTTTTTATGCTGCTGAAGATGATGAAGTTAAATGTATGGTAGAGTTTGAAGGGAACGAAATTGGCTATATTCATTTCTATCCATTAGATGACGAAACGAAAAAAGAATATGGATATTTAAACGAAATGGTTTATGGAACAGATCAATTTATTGGAGAAACAGAGTATTGGAACAAAGGGATTGGAACATTACTTGTTAAATCAATGATTAATTATTTAATCGAACATAAAAAGGCAGACCGGATCGTTATGGACCCTCAAGTAAGAAATACGAGAGCAATAAAATGTTATGAGAAATGTGGGTTTAAAAAAGTAAAATTACTACCAAGTCGTGAGCTTCATGAGGGGAAATATGAAGATTGTTGGTTAATTGAATATCATAAATGAAATGCTTCTTCTTAAATTGAAGTTTTAATAAGTCATGCAATGTGCGTTTAAATAATTGGTAACTTACTAGATTTCTAAAATAGATCGCTCCTTTTTTATTGATCTAAAGATTAGTTCTAAAAGGATGGGTAGAATTAGGGTAACTTAAAATTAAAGGAGGGATAGAATGATGAAAAAATATTATATTGCTGTTACGTACGAGGTGTGTGAACACAATAAAATTTATTTAGATATGAACGAATATCAATTAGATTCATCTAGGGATTTTGATACACAAATAAGGGATTTGGCAAAGGTTGATGTTGCCCCTGTAATAAAAGTTTATGAATCAGAGACAAGTGATTTTAAAAATTTTGTACTATATAAAGAATATAAATTTAAGGAATATGAGTGTGGTTGTGAAGGGAGTCAATTTTAGAGTTTTTAACCTAATGGGGGAGATTGTTCAGAAAGAGTGATTGCTTCTTTCTGGTTTTATTTTAAATTAACTTTATTGAAAAGGATGTGGGGACAATGAAAAGTTTCGGAAAACTGGTTTATCCAGCCTTCGTTCAACAAGACGATGAAGGAATGTTTTGTGTTTATTTCCCTACTCTTTTTCCTGAATCTGGCTGGGAATTCCCTTTATCAAAAGCAAAAACAAAACGAAAAGCGATAAAAAATGCAGAAAAGGATTTAGCATACTCTTTGGCAGGGATCTTATATGACAATGAAGAACTTCCTGAGCCTATCCCCATTCAAAGTGATCGGCTTTCTCCAGAGATGGAGTTAATCAATATAGAAACATTGTTTGAACCGTATGGCCAAGAAATACAGGAACATCTAAAGGGCCGTCATTGGCATATAGGCTATTACGATGAAGATACGGAGGAGTATTTAGAGGCAATTGGGTTTAAAAATGACCAAGGAATGTGGGACATTTTTTATGAGTTTTACTCAGAGGAAGAAGGAGATCATATTGAAACTTTCCTTTTTACCGTCAAACTACGTTCTGAAGCCGAGGAGAGATTTAAACAATATGTTGAGGAGAAGATTCTAAAGCGTGGAGCTAATTAAAATAAATAGATTGGTGGTAAAGGGCATTAACTTAACATGAAGAAATGAAAGAGGGAGAGAGCCTCATGAGTTTAGGTCATCCGATAGCTAGTGGAAACACGGCAAACATTTACCTTTGCGACGATAAAATAGTAAAAGTTTTTAACGATTTTTTACCAGATAAAGAGGCTGAAAAAGAAGCAAATAAACAAAAATATGCCTATTCATGTGGACTTCCTGTACCTAAGATTTTCGGTGTTACTAAGATAGAGGGAAATCAAGCGATTATCATGGAGTATGTTAAGGGAGAGACATTAGGTGATTTATTGTTCAAAGATAAAGAACAAGCTGAATATTACTTGAATATTTCGGTCAATCTTCAACAAGAGATTCATAGCATTATCCCAAATGCAATTGAAAGAATGGATGAGAAAATATACCGACAAATTGAAAGTGTGGATCAATTAGATAGTAGACAAAAGTCAATTTTGCTAAAAAAATTGGAATCATTCACATACGAGGGTAAGCTCTGTCACGGTGACTTTCATTTATTTAATTTGATTGAGACAGATAACCAAGTGGTGGTCATCGACTGGGTGGATTCTAGTACAGGTGATATTCGAGCTGATATTTATCGGACCTATCTACTGTATTCTGGATATTCAACTGAATTAGCTGAAATGTACCTAAGACTTTATTGCGAAAAGAGTGGGATTTTAAGGTCAGAAGTTTTTCAATGGGCTCCAATCATTGCGGCAGCAAGATTATCAGAAAATGTGTCAGAAGAGAATTCTGATCGACTGATGGAGCTGATAAATTACTATTGCCCGGTATAATATCAATTTATTAGCGTAATATTTTTACAGAAAAAAAAGCTTTCGATGTTGACCTAATTAAGTTTAGTGAGGTAAGGAATGAAAAGTTATTTTCATTCTTATGATAAATTTGTATTGAATCAAAGATCTAGGAGGAATTATACATGGAGTGGTCCCGATGGTTAGAAGGTGGCCCTTTCCTTGAAGTCAGTTTTTTGTTGGAACTTAAAGAAGAAAAAAGGAAAACAATACAAGATATAATAAGAAATTTATCTAAGGTCACTAATAAAGTTGAAATCGTTGATAAAAACTTGGATGAAATTATTGATTTTTTTGATAAGGGTTATCCCTATGATGAAGAAGACCCCCAATCCATAAAAATACATTCATTAAGATTAAGATTATATGTCAATGTATTAAAGAAACGAAAGGCAATATTACAAATAGAAATGGTCTCATCAAATGCACTATTGGTTGATTTTTGGTTTTCCGGAGATGACTTTGATGAACCAGGATGGGACCAAATAGGTATAAAAAAAGAAGAATTTTCAGGGTTTACAAGTTTTCTTATAGATTTGTATTCCGTTTATGAATTTAAAATCGGTGGAATTGCAATCGAACAAGATATTCTTGAATTATATGGGTTTGGTGAAACATACCCAAACGAATGTTATCGTTATGAAAACTTTTCTCCTGACTATTTTCTTAAAGAATCAACTAATTTCTTAAATATCATTTGGAGGGAAAAATACAAGAAATTAAGCTATATTCCTTACATTCATAAAAGGATTGATAAGGAAGGGATTCTTATAGAAATGGGTAATACATACCCGTAGAATTTCCATTTATATTTATTTTTTCTAATACTAAAGGAGGAATTGTATATGTCAAGAAAGGCTTTCAGTTCCTCTGGAGCTGTTTCTGTTGGTCCTTATTCACATGCCATTGAATCAGGTGATTTAATATTTTTATCTGGACAAACCCCAGTAGACTCACAGACTGGAAAGCTTGTAGAAGGGGATATTGTTGAACAGACCAATCAATGTTTTAAGAATCTTTTTGAGGTATTGGAAGCAGCAGGATTAACTCCTGATCATGTGGTAAAAGTAAATGTATTTTTAACGGATATGAATCATTTCACAGCAATGAATGAAGTGTATTCCAATCAATTTTCTGAGCCATTTCCAGCTCGCACAACGATAGGTGTGTTATCCCTACCTCTAGGTGCACAGGTTGAAATCGAGATGATCGCTAGAAGATAAAATTCAGGAGACCTGGTTCATCAAAATAATTAAGCTTAATGAAAAACAATAGAGTGCCATTGCACTCTATTGTTCATTTTTTTCACCTATTTAATTAAAAATCTGCATTTCCTGGTGTACGAGGGAATGGGATTACATCGCGGATATTCTTCATTCCAGTTAAATACATGAGTAGACGTTCAAACCCAATTCCATAGCCTGAATGCTTTGTCCCACCGTATTTTCTCAACTCTAGATACCACCAGTAATCTTCTTCATTCATACCAAGTTCTTTAATTCTATCTGCAAGGACTTCTTCTCTTTCCTCACGTTGGCTTCCTCCGATTAACTCGCCAATACCTGGAACTAAAAGGTCAGTCGCAGCTACGGTCTTGCCATCCTCGTTCGCTCTCATATAGAATGCCTTAATTTCTTTCGGATAGTCGGTTACAAAGACAGGACGCTTGTAAATTTCCTCACTTAAGTAACGTTCATGCTCCGTTTGCAAATCCGTTCCCCATTCAACAGGGTATTCAAATTCCTTAGTGGAGTTCATTAATAATTCAACAGCTTCCGTATAAGTGACTCTTCCAAAATCGGATTCTAATGCATTCTTCAATCTTTCAATAAGTGTCTTATCAACAAAGCTATTAAAGAATTCCATTTCCTCAGGCGCTTGTTCAAGAACGTAATTAATCACATACTTGACCATTTCTTCTCCGAGGTCCATGATATCCGGTAATTCTGCAAAAGCAACTTCCGGCTCGATCATCCAGAATTCTGCCGCATGTCTTGCCGTATTAGAATTTTCTGCTCTAAAGGTAGGTCCAAAGGTATACACATTACGGAAGGCAAGTGCAAAGCTTTCCGCATTTAATTGACCGCTAACGGTTAAGTTGGTTTCTTTGCCGAAGAAGTCTGCACTGTCATCCACTTTTCCATCTTCAGTTTTTGGAATCTCGTTCATATTCATTGATGTTACACGGAACATTTCCCCGGCGCCTTCTGTATCGCTTCCGGTAATAATCGGTGTATGAACATATACAAATCCTTTTTCCTGAAAGAATTTATGTAAAGCATAAGATGCAAGAGATCTTACTCTGAAAACGGCTGAGAAGGTATTGGCTCTCGGACGTAAATGAGAGATTGTTCTTAAATATTCAAGAGAATGTCTCTTTTTTTGTAACGGAAAATCTGTGTCCGATAATCCTTCAACAACAATCTTTGTCGCTTTAATTTCAAAAGGCTGTTTCATTTCAGGAGTTGGTACAAATTCACCTTCTATTAACACAGAAGAGCTAATAGGTAACTTCGTAATTTCTTTGAAGTTATCTAAAGTATCTTCAAAAACCACTTGTACACTTTTGAAAAATGATCCATCGTTTAGCTCCATAAAGCCAATTGTTTTGGAATCGCGTAAAGTACGGATCCAGCCTGAAATTTGAACAGTTTGGTCTGTGAATTTTTCTTGATTTCTGTATAAATCTTTTACTACGGTTTTAATCATCATTTGCCTCCATACAGTATTTTTTGCAATAAAAAAAGCCTTCTATCCCCAAAGAAAGGGACGAAAGACTAACTTCCGCGGTACCACCCAAATTGTCATACTATGACCAACTTTAATATTGCTTACCCCAGTAAATAACGTTCTGGTAACGTCTAAGCCTACTTAAGATATCTCTTTCGGTTAGAACTCAGAGGTGTTTTTCATACTTGCATCATCTCCAGGCTTCCACCGTCCCCGGATCGCTATAGAGTATAGCAAAAACTACTCTCCTCTTCATCGATTTAAAAATATGTAGTTTTTCAATTTTCTTGTGATAATTTATCACAAAACATATGATTTGTCCAGTTCTCCTAAAGAAATTCCATCACTTTGCTCAAAGAAACCTAGGCTTATGCCAGTTTGCCTTGTAAGGTAAAAGTTTCTTCAACTTCTCTTTCGTTATCAATCTATGTTTGGAACCTTCAATATCACATATTTTCTAGTCCACATTTGAGTAGTAAGTACAACCTCTTTATCTTCTTTTTCAAAAAATAAACCCGATCCCTCTTGAGTTAAGAATGAATAATCTTTACTCATCATGAAATCAATCACTTTTTGCTTAAAAGCTCCATTTTCATGTTTAGTGATGTAATAAGTATATTCTCCTTCGTCTCCAAGAGGAGTTAACACTTTGTCTGAAAATATTGCTTTTGTTAATACTTCTGTATTTGATATCGATTTTATAGGGGATTGTGGCACAAACAAGTTAAAAATCAAATAACCCATACATATGATCAATCCAAGTGAAACCATCCTAATCATTAACTTCCTATTCATTATTTCACCTCAATTATTTGGACGTTAAATATCGTAGATAGTTACAAAAAAATATTGAACCCTCCTATGTTAATTCGCAATAAATGCATTTATCTTATATAACTAACGGTCAATTCCTGGTTCCCATTTAGTTAAATTACAATGCAACTTTAATAAAGTGGGTGATGGTTTGATAGCTTAAAAGAAAATCAAATAATCACAATGTTCATGGAAATATTTGTTATAATTCATGTAAAAGGGGGAAGACCGATTTTTCGGTACTCCATATGGATACAAAATGAACCATCTATGAACAAATCGAAGATCATTAATGGCAAATTAGTTAGGATGTTATAAACAGAACATCAAAAAGTAGAGTTGTTATCTACAAAGATTCATCTCCATAATCATTCGGAAGGAAAAAATAATAAGGAGAGCAAGGGTGAACATTCAATTAGAGCAAATAATAGGGTCCACTCCTTTTCCTGGAAATGGACGTATGACAGGAAGTTATTTTTGTGAAAATAAAGAGCTTATTTCAATTACCAGCATATTTGACCTTTATGGTTGGGAAGTAAAGAACATTGGAAATGGAAGTTCGTCTTCGGTGTTATTGAAACATCGAGTAACAATTAATCAAGTTGATACAGGTAAAAGAATTGCCACTTTAGATACAAAATATGAAATAAACGAAGTATCCTTCCATCCATCAAAACCAATCGTTGCCATCGCAACAGGGTCTTATGATGGAGGTTATTTATATGAAGGTGAGCTTTTAATTTGGAATTACGAAACAAATACGACGAACAGAGTTTTTGAAGAAAACAGAGAAGTTGTTTCTGCGCGGTTCGATGATCATGGGGATACGATTGTTTTTACATTGAGTCCAAGAGATGATCAGGAGAAACGAGAGGTTGGACTTTATTATATTCACAAAACGAATCATATTCATCGTACAATAAAATTAAGTAAACTACCTCTAGTTGCAACAAGAGAGTTTAAAATTCAACCAAGAACGATGCAAAGAAACAAAATGATAAAAGAAGAAACAATTGCTAGATTAAAAGAGCTTCAACCTAATTACGAATTTCGTACTAACATTTGGGCAGTAAAGTCGTTGAGCGAAACGGAAATCTTATCATCAGGAGAATGTCATTTTCTTGAAAAATGGAAGGATGGACAACGAGAGTGTGCTCATACTTTGTATGCACGTGGTGTACAAATACTCTTTTCAAGTGATGAAAAAACAATCTTTGTTAACACGGAAGCGGTCAAATTACATCCCGAATTTAAATTTGAAGTGCCAGATTATTATTTAATTAGCTTTGATACAAAAACACTTCAGCCTCTTCATCAAACATCGTTACAACGACCAACTGTTGTAACGATGAATAAAGAGAATAATGTTTTGTTAAAAAGTGTCTATGATTCAACCTTTGGTAGGGATAAAGATATATTGATGAACGGTGACCATACCATTTTACAGGAGTGGGATGCAAATAAACCAATCGGCTATTTGAGAGCTAATGGTAAAAGCCATTTTTATTTTTTAACCTCTGAAAAGAAGAGAGGTAATACTAGCTATCAAATATGGGAGCTTGACTCTGTCACGTTTGAGCAAAAGGAACTTGTAACGGTAACCGTGCCACCACAAATACAAAATCGTGAAAAGGCTGAACTATTCTTGAGGGTTGATGAGAGTTTTCTTTTAGAAGATGAGGATGGTCCAGCCTTCATTATAGCTGCTAAAGTGTATCCATTAGGTGGAAGTATAGAGGACTGCCATTACATTTCAAGAATGGACAGCTTTAATGGAGAAAATTTGTGGGTTACACGAGTGACTGGTCAAATTCTTTCCATGTGCGAAGTGAAGGCTTACAATTTAATTATATTCTCTACAGATGATGGTCAATTAGGTATTCTATCTTCAAAAACAGGTGAGCTAATAGACCTAATATCTGTGGAAATAGAGGGCTCGAACACAATGGTACTTTCAATAGATGTAAGGGATAACAAAATCGTTGCGGGAACTATCGATGGGCATATTTTGTGTTATCAAATTAGAAATTAAGGGTTTGGTAAAATATGTTGATAACGATTTATGGTGATAACCTACATCAGATGATAAAAATATTTGATTTAATAATTGTGATGGTGAAAGGAGGGAGCATAACTTCCTTTCACCATCATTTTATTTTTAATCCCAAATCATAGGGCGTTCAATATTTAACATTCGTAAATATTGCAATAACTGACCGGTATGAACGGCGTCGTGATAGGATTTACGTTCTAATGCATCACCTAATGTTCTTCTAATTGGTTTATGTGGCCATTGTATGTATTTCGAATCAAGGTCATTCGTCTGTAGGGAAGATACATAGGTAATGAATTGGTCATGGTATATGTTTGAGCGAATGATTTCATCTTGGAGATTCGTATACGGTTCCGCCCATAAATGATCGGTTTCTTCTGCTGTTGGTAATCGATTTTCTTCAAATATTTTCAACCAAGAAAAATCATGGAGTAACACATGACGGATGGTCTCACCGACAGATAAGGCATCTTTGTCTGGTTTCCATGTAAAGAATTCACTCGGAAAGGCAGTGGCTGTCATGATAAAACGACGTCTACTTTCTTTAAAATCTAATAAAAACAAGTCAATTGCGTTCAATAAAATTCCTCCTATAAATGGATAATTTTATTGTAATGGTAAAAAACGAAGATTATCATCGAAGTATGGATTACATTAGGAGGAATAGAAAATATGAATTTTGATCCTATCGTTTCTGAAGTAGCTTCTATGATTAGCGAGGAATCTCGTTCGGCCATGTTATTAACTTTATTGGATGGCAGAAAGTATACGGTTTCTGAATTAGCAATGGTTTCAAAAATCACCCCTCAAACAGCGAGTTTTCACCTAACAAAAATGATTGAAAAGGGCATAGTCCTATCTGAAAAGCTAGGAAGGCATAAGTACCTCTCTATGGCTAATGGTGAGGTTGCTAGGGTACTAGAATCTCTTTTGTGTATGACACCGGACAGGAAACCTAATTCATTTAGGGAAGTAGCTAGATCCAAAGAAATCCATCTTGCTAGAACATGCTATGATCACTTGGCGGGTACGCTTGGTGTTGAAATAACGAATTTTTTATTAAAAAACAATTTTATCATTGAAAAAGAAAATTCATTTGATTTAACTGAAAATGGAGAAAGGTATCTCTCAAAACTAGGGATAAACATTAAAGAAGTTAGAAAAAAACGGAGAACTTTTTCTTGTAAGTGCTTAGACTGGAGCGAAAGAAGATTTCATTTAGCTGGCGCGCTTGGACATTCGATTCTTTTATTTGCACTTGAAAACCATTGGGTTGAACGTATGCCTTTAACCCGTGCGTTGAAAATATCTGCTAGAGGTAGGGTAGGGTTTAGAGATGTTTTTGAAATAGAAATTCTTTTCGACAGCAAATGAAATAGCGGTTTTCTGGTACTTTAAATTTTTTAAATAATAGGATGGTTATTAGATAACTAATACATACTGTAGGTAAAATCTGGGGAAGGTATACTTAGTATAATTTTCTTGGAGGTTACTAATGGGTGAGATGGAGAAACAGATTAGGCTAACAGCGGGTGAGGTTGGTCAACTTTGGGCTCAATACTTAAATGATAGCTCTAGCATGTGTGTTCTTACATATTTTCTAGAAAAAGTTGAGGATATGGAGATTAAGCCTATAATTGAATTTGCTTTAGAATTATCAAAGTCACATATTCAAAAGATTACAGCCATACTAACAGAGGAAAAAAATGTTGTTCCATATGGTTTTAGCATTAAAGAAGATGTGAATTTAAATGCTCCAAGACTTTTTTCTGACAGTTTTGTACTAAATTTTATACACCAAATGTCTAGAGTTGGACTTACAACCTATGCTGGTAGTGTAGGGACATCTGTAAGAAGTGACATTAAATCCTATTACATGGATTGCCTTAAAGAAACGATGGAATTATATGATAAATCAACTGATTTACTATTGTCTAAAGGATTGTTTATCAGGTCTCCTAACCTCCCTAATTTAGAGGAGGTTGAATTTGTAAAAAAGCAAGGGTTTATATTAGATGTGTTTGGTGAAAAAAGACCACTAATTGCTGCCGAAGTCGATCATTTATTTGCGAATCTACAAAGAAATGCTCTGGGAGTAGCTGCACTTACTGGCTTTAGTCAGGTTGCTAAGGATAAGGATGTAAAACAATTTTTTTTAAAGGGTTTAGAAGTTGGGAATAAACATGTTAAATTGTTTAGAAATAAGTTAGAAGAAAGTAAACTTCCAGCACCAATGGGTTGGGATTCAGAGATAACAAATAGTACATCCCATACTTTTTCTGATAAACTGATGATGTTCTACACAAGTGGTTTGATTTCTTTGAGCATTGGTTATTATGGTACAGCTATTGGTCAAAGCCCTAGAGGAGATATTAGCGCAATGTATAACAGGCTATCCCTAGAAGTTCAGATGTATTCTGAAGATGGAGCTAATATCATGATTAAAAATGGTTGGTTGGAGCAGCCTCCAATGGCATCCGATAGAGATGAATTAATTAGAAAAAAACATTAATCGTAAATGACTAAGTCCTTCTGTATTAACAGGAAGGACCTTTTTATATATGTTCAATATTTTTAGAGTTGGATGCATACATAAAGATGGAACATTTATACTTTTTAGTATTGAATTATTAACGAAGTATTTGATTTAATAAAATAGGGGCTAGGAGGAATGGTAAAGTGAAATTAGAAGATATAAACCAATCTCTAAAAATTAGACCTATAACCATAGATGATTTTGAATTTATCTTGAAATGGAGTAAGGATGCCTCTTTTTGTACGGCCAATGGATGGGAGATTAATAGAAGTCCAGAAGAGTTATATAGATGGTGGCTCAATAGTGTAAACAATGCAGCTGAAGATTTTATCCGAATGGGGATAGAGTTAAATGAGAAATTAATAGGATATGCAGATTTAGCCTTTATTAAAGATAACAACTGCGAATTAGGTATTGCAATCGGTGAGAGTGAGTTATGGGGAAAAGGGATTGGATTTACATCAGCAATCCGAATGATGGAATTCGCTTCTAACAAATTAGGGATTACAACTTTCAATGCAGAAACCCATGAAGCAAATATTCGTTCGAGAAAAATGCTTGAGAGATTAGGATTTAAGGAGGTTAGTAGAATCGGAAGTGAAGAATATTTAGGGGAAGAAAACCAACTTATACAATACGGGTTTTCATTTTAAGGCATTTTTTTTGAATCGTCAGCTCTTATCGACTAACGCAGAGTAAATTTTAACAGGTAAACACAAGTTATGCTTACCTGTTTTACAATGTGGAAAAAGAATATGATCAAATTTTAGTTGCTTATGTTAAAATTTGATTTCTTGATAGTGAGCTAAGTCTTTGTTTTACCATTTCCATAAAGAACTCTACTTTAATCAATAAAGTGATTAATCTTTTAATTAACCTGGAAATTGTATTCAAATTTTAGCCCCCCACATTGAAATTAGTGTTCGGCATAACCGACACTATGTTTAATTTTTGCGATAAAAAACTACTTTATTCATTTCCTTTTATGATCTCAGAACGGTCCTCTGTTTGAGGTGGTTCCTCAAACCATCCGTGTTTAATCTTAATTTCAATCCCTTCTTGTGAGTAGAAGTATATATCCTTTGCTATTAGCATTGATTTCATCGCTAGATCATTTCTTAAACTGAAGAATGCACCCGTTCCAGCACCTACAATTGAAAACCCATTAAGTATGTATATACAATGCATCATTAACTTATCAGAGAAAGGTGGGACTGTTGATGTAGTTACCGTAGCCCCAGAGGTTGCAGACAGTTGAATATCATCCTCTAAAAGTAATTCTTCCATCATTTTAATCTGTTTTTTGGCAAGTTCTTTTCCTTTTAAAAAATATTGTTTTACCTCTTTGTTTTGAGCACATTGTGCAAAACCAGTAATAAGTTGCATACCAATATTATTTGCTTCCATATTGTGATGAAGAATACCGACTTCAAGATCATTTAAAGCTCTTTTATTACCCATTAACTTAAAGCCTTCCATATACTTTTTAGAATTAATAAAAGTATTCTTCTTCGGAATTGTAACCTTTGGAGGCAAGGAAAGAATCCCCTTTTCAAGTAAATAAAAGGTAGCGAGTTTATAAATTTTTTGAGTAACGGTTGTAAGTCCCTCGTAAATGGACATAACTTTTTTATTATATGTCATATTCATATTTAAGGTGTAAAGTCCCATACTTACTTCTTTTAATACACGGACAAACATAATATCAAAACCATTGTCGTATAACTTTGGAGCTTCCAAATGAACATCCTCTGATGTAAATCCAATGGGCTTAACCATTCCTTGTTCGGCAAATAACTCTTCCATTTCTTTAACATAAAAATTCAATTCCTGCCATAATCCTCCTAAAATATTCCTTGCCTGTGTATCATCTGCCTTTTCTATAAAATATTCCAAAAATCTCATTATTAAAGTTTTCTCTAGATAAGTTTGCCATAGTGTTCCGACTTCGGATACGTTTATTGGATTTGTTAAAATCAAGTCTCTTTTACCTCCGTTCATTATTTATTGGAATATGTCTATTTTTTACTGCTTAGAAGATTTTTGAATTTATTGTTTCTTCTTATAAACTTCCCATTATTAGGAAATATATTCTTGATGATAGTAGGAGGACTTTTAATGGGGAATAAAATGGCTTTTATTATTCTTTACTGTGGTTCACACCTACTTTGCATAGTAATGGATGTGATGCTTCAAATATGGATAAACACTTTTTCTATTTAAGTCTGTGATCGTTCAATAAGCCTGGGGTCGATTATAGATTAATAAGGTAGTAGGAGTAAAAAATATATGGTAGGAATTACCTCTAAAAAGCCATATAATAGGAGATAACGAGAAAAAATTTGTTAGGTAAATAAGAAATAGTAAATGTTGCTTCCACAAATTGCGTAAAGGAGGAAAGTAATCGATGGAATTCAAAATTGGAGACGGTGCAATTGTTCTACCACAATTACACATTACCATCATTGCAATCATTATTATTATCTTATTAGTTAGGTGGAGTAAACGACTAGAGACACGACGTTATACACTTTTCTTTTATTTTCTAATTAGCACATATATTGCTCCAATCTATTCTCAAAGTACAAAAGAAGGTGTCTTTCAGCTATGGATTCCCATGGGATTTATCGTAGTTTTCTTTTACTTGTTTCGTAGTGAAAGAAACCATCCATCAAAAATGAAGGCGAGTACTTTAGGATTTTGTTTAGCAATCTATCAGTTAGTTTTGAAATATATTTAGTGAATGGCTATTTTTAAAATCATTTACAAAATAGCCAATAAGGTAAAATAGAATATTCTTGAAGGGTGATTCTATTTGAAAACCATTACAAAATGGATAGACAAGACGTTCAATCTTTATCCCAGAAAAAAATTGACTCTTGTTATGGGTGCTCAATACGAACCGCAAACATTTGGACAACCAGTTGAACGAACCCAAACTTCGTTAATAAATACAAGAGATCCCGAAAAATACTTTCGTCCCTCCTGCCTCCCGATCAAAAATACCCTTGTCAAGAACATCCAATTTTTTGATCCCTTTTATGAAAAAAACTACAATGAAATTAGACTCCCTGCAACATTAACTCGAACTCCTGATGAAACGGTTTTAAACTATTTTAGTATTTTAAGAGAGGCAGAAAACCTTACTCAAAACCAGTTGGGTGGGTGCGGAACAGTAGGGATGGCCAAATTGCCATTTCCAATTGCTTATAACTTTTTTACTAAAGACTATCGCAAAAGGGTTTCCTATAACGAATATCTTCAATCGTTTGCTGGGATTGGACATTTAAATGTAATAAAGATCAACAGACTTCCTGATGAAAAGGATATGGTTCCTTATTTCATTGAGCTAGAAAGCATCGAAGGTTCGCTAAAAGGTGTCACCTATTTTGCCTATTATTACGGTTTTATCCGTTTAAAAAAAGTTCAAAACCTGTATAAGATTGACCAGATGAAATTGTACGGAGAGGACTTCCTTTGTGCCCCTTATCATCTCTGGCAACATGATGCGGAGGCAGTCGTTGCTATTATGTATGGAGAATGGTGCAAATTAATAAAAAAACAGCTACCTACAAAATGATATGATCCCCTTATAGTAGACAGAAAAAAGAAAGCACACTAATCTGTCTACTATGGGGGGATTTTTTTATGGGGAAAAAGAAAGTTACTACATATGATGTTGCCTTTAAAAAGAAAGCAGTGGA